>DATKAS010000105.1:0-14966 GCA_035497855.1 Acidimicrobiales bacterium | reverse complement strand
ATCGAGATCTGGATGCTCGCGATCGGCGAGCGCTTCTTCATCACCGGCACACCCGGCCCGCGGGGCTGGCAGGCGAACGTGCGCAACAACCCGCGTGTGGTCGTGCACGTGAAGAACGGCATGCAAGCCGACCTCGTGGCGTGGGCGCATGTCGTCATCGACGAGCCGACTCGCCGGATGGTGCTCGAGGACGACGCCGCGCGCTGGTACCGCACCCAGGCCTCGCTCGACGACTTGCTGGCTCGGTCTCCGATGATCGAGCTGATCTTCGACGACCCCGACTGACTCGGGGCGCGCGACTGCGCGACGTCAGGCCGCGCGGCGCCCGTGCCGGAGGGCGAAGCTCGCCGCGACTGCCGCGCCGCCGATCGCCGCGGTGGCGAGCGGCGCGGCCCACACGAGCGTGGGCCGGTTGGGTCGCGCAGTCGGCACGACGGCCTCGACCCGTCCGGAGCGACGGACGACCCAGTCGCCCACGGGCTCGACACCAACGGATGTGACCACGCCATCGACCACGTTCGCGAACAGCCCACCGCCGAGCTCGCGGCTGTACGTGAGGTAGCGGCGACCGTGGCGACGATGCGCGCCCCAGGGCTGTCCGGCTCGCAACGTGCTCCCGCTCATCGCGCCCCCTCCTTGCTGCACTCTGTCTGCGTGCTCCGCCATGGTGCTCCTGTCGGCAGTTACTGCCTGGTAACTAAGCACAACCGTACCCTTGCGAAGCGTCACCGATGCTCCAGTTGTGTGAACTTTGCGCGAGATCGACGCCGGTAACCTGCGACCGTGAGCTCCGTCGACGACACAGCCCTCGCGCGGGTCGAAGCCGACCTCATTGGTGTCGAGCACGCGATGGCGCGCCTCGACGACGGCACCTACGACTCGTGTGAGGTGTGCGGCGCGCCGATCGGTGATGATCGACTCTCGCAGGCGCCGTACGAGACGCGCTGCGCGACCTGCGCGACCTGCGCGAGCTGACCGCCGTCCGGCCTGTGGCCCGCAAGCTGGCGGTGACCTCGCTCGCCGGTGGCCTCGTCGCGGCGGGAGTCGCGGCCGGTCTCGCTCTCACCGACGCCGATCGTCGCAGCCGCATCCAACGCTCGGCGCGTGTCTGGCGGCTCACGGCGCGCCGGGGCGCTCACTTCGCTGTCGTCAAGGTCCGCGGGGCTCGCGCCGACGACGAGGCGCGCGCGGCGCTCGAGCAACGCTTCGCGATCCGCACCGCGGAAGATGTCGCCCGCGAGCTCGGGAATATGAAGGGCGCCATCATGAAGGCGGGCCAGCTCATCGGCTTCATAGCAGAGGGCCTGCCTCCCGAGGCGCAGGCCGCGCTCGCGACGCTGCAGGCCGACGTCCCACCGATGGCCCCGTCCCTCGCCGAGGGCGTGATCCGAAGCGAGCTGGGCGATGATCCCGAGCGCTTCTTCCTCGACTGGAACCCGCTGCCCGTCGCGGCAGCATCGGTCGGGCAGGTCCACCGCGCCGTCTTGCCCGATGGTCGCGAGGTCGCGGTGAAGGTGCAGTACCCCGGCATCGATCGAGCGATCCGTTCCGACCTCGACAACGCCGAGGTGCTCTACAACCTGTTCTCCTCTCTGGCGCTGAAGGGCCTCGACGTGAAGGGCCTCGTCGATGAGCTTCGGGCTCGCATGAGCGACGAGCTCGACTACCGCATCGAGGCGGCGAACCAGGACGAGTTCTGGCGCCGCTACCGGGGGCATCCGTTCATCCGCATCCCCGCAGTCGTCTCTGAGCTGTCGACCGAGCGCGTGCTCGTGACCGAGTGGGTCGACGGCTGGACGTGGGGGGAGTTCGAAGCGCGCGCCGATCACGCGGCGCGGCAGCGGAGCGCGGAGGTCCTCTTCCGGTTCGCGCAGGGGTCCGTGCACCGCGACGGCGTGTTCAACGGCGACCCGCACCCAGGGAACTACCGCTTCCATCCCGACGGCACGATCACGTTCCTCGACTTCGGGCTCGTGAAGCGGTGGTCTGTCGGCGAGTGGGAGCGGCTCTCGCCGTGCCTCGACGCGATCCTCGCCCGCGACGCGCAGTGGTGCGTCCGCGCGATGGAGGAGGTCGGCTTCCTGCGTCCCGACCACGGCCTCGACCCCGAGCGCGTGTACGAGTACGTGAGCGCGCCCTACGTGCCCTACCTGCAGGACAGGTTCACCTTCACGCGCCAGTTCACCGCCGAAGCGCTCGGGAAGGTCGCGAACATCGACGGTCCGCACGCAGAGATCATTCGGGCCCTCAACATGCCCGCGTCGTTCGTCATCCTCGACCGCGTCGTGTGGGGCATCAGCGCGCTGCTCGGCAAGCTCGAAGCCACGGGCCCGTGGCGCGGGATCCTCCAGGAGTACCGCCATGGCGGACCCCCGGTGACACCGCTCGGCGAGCTCGAGGCACGCTGGGCCTGGAGCTAGTCCGAGTCGCTGCCGCTCTTCGCGATCAGGAAGCCGCGGGCGCGTTCGGCCTTCGGGTAGCGGTTGACCACCTCCCAGAACGCAGCGGAGTGGTCACCGACGACGAGGTGCGCGAGCTCGTGCACGAGCAAGTAGTCGAGCACCCAGGCGGGGAACGCGGCGACGCGTGACGAGATGCGGATCGACCCCTCGTCCATCGTGCACGAGCCCCACTGGCTCTCCATCTCTGTCCACCGCACCGAGGCCGCAACCGGCAGCCCGTATCGCCGCGACAACGTTCCCGCGCGAGCCTCCAGGTCGATGGCTGCACTGGCGAGCGATCGCACATGTCGCCGCGCCATCTCGCGCACCCATCGGTCCTCCTGGCGTTCGGACATCGCCGCGGGGATCGACACGCGCAGCAGATCTCCGACCGGTCGCGCCGCGACCGTGCGGTGACGTCGCGTGCTGCGCACGACCTCGACTCGCACCGGCACCGGGCCCACGTCGACGAGCCGCACCGCTGACCGTTGCATCGCCAGGCCGGGCAGCGGCACCGCGTCACTCACTGGCGGGCACCGTGGCCGCTACCGCGTCGTGGTCGATGATCTCGACTCGATCGTCGACGACCACGTCGTCGCCGTCGATCGTCACCCGGAGCCCACCGAGGTTCGCGAGGTACGGGCTCTCGATGCCGAGCACGCGCTCGACCGAGCGGATCAAGCCGCCATGAGTGACAACAAGAACCCGTGCACCAGGATGCTCGGTCGCGATGCGCCGCAATGCGGCGAGTGCACGCGCTGCAACCGCTTCATCCGGCTCCCAACCTTCCGGATGCTCGCCCTTGGCGAGCGCGCCGGGCCATCCAGCCTCGATCTCGTCGAACGTCAGGCCCGTCCACGCCCCGACGTCGCGCTCGACGAGGTCCTCGGCAGCAGTGACCGGCGCGCCGACTGCATCGCCGATGATCGCTCCGGTGTCGCGCGCTCGGCTCAGGGTGCTCGTGACCACGAGGTCGACTGGTTCGAGCACCCGCGCGGCCGATTGTGCTTGGGCGATGCCGAGCGCGGACAGAGGGGAGTTGGCGCGGCCTTGCCATCGCTTCTCAGCGTTCCAGGTGGTCTGCCCATGGCGCACGACGAGCATCGTCGTGGGCGCCGATCGGGGCGCCGTTCCGCCGTGGTGGGCCATGCGAGCACCCTAACTATCGTGAGATCCGTGGCCGTGCTTCGTCTTTTCGCTTCGGCCCGCGAGGCCGCCGGCCGCAGCCACGACGAGATCCCGGGCAGCGATGTCGGTGCCGTGCTCGCCGCCGCGTGCGCTCGGTACGGGGAGCAGTTCGCCGCTGTGCTCGAACGCTCGAAGGTCTGGCTGAACGGCGAGCCCGCCGTGCCGGGCGACCCTGTGTCCGAGAACGACGAGGTGGCCGTCCTACCGCCCGTGTCCGGCGGGTGAGGCCGGTGGGTCGAACGGTGGGTCGAACGACCCACTCAGGGTTCGCTCGAGATGTGCCGAAGCATTCGATGTGTCCGTGCAGCTTCGCAGCCTGGTTCCCGCAGGGATCATGCCGAGACCGTCACAACCGGGTCGCTACGATCCGCCCATGACCGACGAGGCCTCACTTGCGGGCCTCGAGGAGCGCAGCATCGACGAGGTTCGGTCGATGCGTGCCGACTGCCAGTCGCTCGAGGCGCAGCTGTCGTACGTGCGCCGGCTCGCGCAGGGCCGCCTCGACATCGTCGATGCGGAGCTCGCGCGACGCCGCGAAGGTCGTCCACCGTCCGACCTCGCGGAGATGGTCGCTGCGCTGCCAGGCACGCTCGGCCGCCACCTGACCGCGCCGGGATCCGGCAAGCGTCCCACGACGATCGAACCGGTCGAACCCGACGCTGCGCTGGTCGAGCCACTCGATCGCGTCCTCGACGTCGACGCGCTGGGGAGGTTGCCCGCCCAGTCGGACGACGAGCTCGCCGCGATCCGCCAGGGGCTCGCCGACGTCGAAGCAGATCTCTCGGCGCGGCGCCGCGTGCTGTTCGAGCGGCTCGACGCGCTGTCGGCCGAGATCACACGTCGGTACCGCACCGGCGAGGCATCGGTCGAGTCGCTCCTCCAATAACCGCGTACCCTGCGGGGAGTGCGCGACGACTTCGAGAACCGTTGGCGCGAGGTCGGCGAGTTCATCCGTGAGCAGCGCCGCATCGGCCACTTGTCGTTGCGCAAGCTCTCGGAGATGGCGGGGGTCTCGAATCCCTACTTGAGCCAGATCGAGCGCGGGCTCCGCCGTCCGTCAGCGGACATCCTCCAACAGATCGCACGGGCGCTGCGGATCTCGGCCGAGACGCTCTATGTGCGGGCCGGCATCCTCGACGAGGCCGACGAGATCGACGTGGTGAGCGCGATCCTCCGCGATCCCGATCTCACCGAAGAGCAGAAGCACACCCTGGTCAGGGTGTACGAGTCGTTTCGGAATGAGAACGACGCCGCGCGGGGAAGGATCCGGGCGGAATCTGCTGCTGCCCAGAAGCGTTGAGACCCTCCGTGCGTCGACTCGCCGTCCTGTCCCTGCACACGTCACCCCTTGCCCAGCCCGGCGTCGCCGACGCGGGCGGCATGAACGTGTACGTGCGCGAGCTGGTGTCCGCACTGGCGCAAGCCGGCGTCGACTGCTGCGTGTACGTCCGCTCGTGGCGCGACGGACTTCCGGCTGAGGTCGCGGTCGAGCCCGGATTCCGCGTGCGTCACATCGAGGTCGGTCCCGTCGACCTGCCGAAAGAGGCCCTGCCGGAGACGGTCGATGAATTCGCCGACGCAGTGCGAGACGACTTGCTCCGTGGTGACGGCGCCGATGTCATCCACGCGAACTACTGGCTCTCCGGATTGGCCGGGCATCGGCTGAAGCACGAGCTCGGGTTGCCGCTCGTCTCGACGTTCCACACGCTCGCCCGCGTGAAGGCCGAATCGGGCGACGAGGAGCCAGAGCGACGCGTGCGCTCCGAAGTCGAGATCATGGGTTGCTCGGACGCGATCCTCGCGAGCTGCGTCGAGGAGGCAGCCCAGTTCGAGCGCCTGTACGGAGCGGTGCCGGGCCGGGTCGAGATCGTCCCTCCGGGTGTCGACCACGCGTTCTTCTCGCCGGGCGATCGCGGGGGAGCACGCACGGCGCTCGGGCTCGGCCCGCATCCCGTGCTGCTGTTCGTCGGTCGCATCCAGGCGTTGAAGGGACTCGACGTCGCGGTCCGTTCGCTCGCCGCGCTGCACCATCGCGACGCGGTGCTCGTCGTGGTCGGTGGACCGAGTGGGCAAGCAGGCGAGGCGTACCTCGCCGACGTCGAAGCGCTTGCGGCGGAGCTCGGTGTCGTCGATCGCATCCGCTTCGTGCCACCGCAGCCGCATCACCTGCTCTCGAGCTACTACCGCGCCGCGGACCTCTGCTTGGTGCCCAGCCGATCCGAGTCGTTCGGCCTCGTCGCGCTGGAAGCCGCTGCGTGTGGCACACCGGTCGTCGCGTCCGCCGTGGGCGGTCTTCGCACGCTCGTCGATCACGGGCACTCGGGGTTCCTCGTCGAGGGACGCGATCCGGAGGTGTTCGCGTCGTACGCGGAGGAGCTCCTCACGAACGACGTGCTCGCTGCAGAGATGAGCGCCGCTGCTGCCGAGCGGGCGGGGCGATACACATGGTCGATGTCGGCCGCTCGACTGCGCCGCCTCTACGCGGACCTCTCGGTCGGTGCCCTCGTCGAGTGCTCGTGACGTTCGATCGGCCGGCCTCTGATGCCGAGCTCGACAGCATCGAGGCACTCATCGACGGCTGGCTGCAGCGACAGCTCGGTGAGAACCCCATCCTCGTCGCGGTCGATCGTGGCGAGCCAGGCGAGCGGCGCTGGTACGTGCGTTTGCGCGGCGAGGAGAAGGACTTCACCACGATCTGGCTGACGCTCGGTCAACGCACTCTGCAGTACGAGACCTACGTCATGCCGGCGCCCGAGGAGAACCACGCGCAGTTCTACGAGCACCTGCTGCGCCGCAACGCCAAGCTCGTCGGTGCCCAGTTCTGCATCGGCGGCGAGAACGCCGTGTACCTCGTGGGCGCGTTCCCGGCCGCCGCGCTCGACGAGGCCGAGCTCGACCGGATCGTCGGATCGCTCTACGCGTGCGTCGAGCAGTGCTTCCGCCCCGCGCTGCGGATCGGGTTCGCCTCACGGTTCCGCTGATCGGGTCTTGACGTTTCGATGTATCTCGTGTCATTCTGCTCTCGGCCCGAGGGCGTCGTGCACACCGGTTCGGGGAAGTCCGGTGCGACGGTGCGCCCTCGGGCCCTGCCGCGTCGGCGGCCGTAACCTCTGGCGCGTGACCGCGCGGCTGCTTCTCGTCGGTGGTGGCCGCATGGGCGAGGCGCTGCTCGGCGGCCTCCTCGCGGCCGGATGGGCCGAGCCCGCGGACCTCGCGGTGGTCGAGGTCGTGCCCGACCGGCGTGCGGCGCTCGAGGAGCGGTTCCCGAAGGTCGTCGTGAGCGAGGGGGTCGTGCCCGCGGACGCGGCCGTCATCGCGGTGAAGCCGAACGACGTCGAAGCGGCCTGCGCCGCCCTCGCTGGAGCAAGGGTCGCGCGCGTGCTGTCCATCGCGGCCGGCGTGCCGACCGCTCGGCTCGAGGCCGCCCTGCCGACGGGCACACCGGTCGTGCGTGCGATGCCGAACACCCCCGCGCTCGTCGGGGCCGGTGCCGCCGCCATCGCAGCAGGTGCGGCCGCGACCGAGGCGGACCTCGCGTGGGCCGAGTCGATCCTGTCTGCCGTTGGCACCGTCGTGCGGGTGGACGAGCGGCAGCTCGACGCGGTCACGGGTGTCTCGGGGTCGGGTCCCGCGTACGTCTTCCGATTCGCCGAGGCCCTGATCGCCGCGGGTGAGCAGGCGGGCTTGCCCCACGACATCAGCGTGGCGCTCACGGTCCAGACGCTCACCGGTGCGGCTCGGCTGCTCGCGGAGAGCGGCGAGCCCCCGGCGGATCTGCGGGCTGCGGTGACGTCGCCCGGCGGCACCACTGCCGCCGCCCTACGGGTGCTCGACGAGCGGCAGTGGTTCGAGGCCCTCGTCGACGCGGTTGCGGCCGCGACGGCCCGGTCGCGCGAGCTCGGAGCCGGCTGATCGGGTCACGGTGATTCCGTCATCGAACCGGCCCTTTCGCGGTGCGCTCTCCGTGGTTTACAGTCCGGAGCACGCGGAGAAGGGGTTGTCCATGGCCCAAACGGTGGCTCGAACGCGGTTCCTGACCGTGGCCGAAGTTGCGCAGAACCTGAGGGTGTCGACGATGACCGTGTACCGCCTCGTGAAGGCGGGTCATCTCGGTGCGACCAGGGTCGGCAAGTCCTACCGCATCAGCGAGAGCGATCTCGACCACTACTTGGCCAGCCGCTACACGCAGACTGGCTAGAGGCCGGGGAGAGCCGGCTCCGTCGGCTCTCGACCCTGCGGATCGGGCCGATGGTGCCGGGGGGTCACCATCGGCCCGTTTCGCGATCGCTGCGAGTGCGTCATTAGCGTCGCCACGGCATGGCCCGTCGCTACGACACGATCTCGTTGCTCACCGACTACGGACTCACCGACGAGTTCGTCGGTGTCGTGAAGTCGGTCATCCGGGATCTCGCACCGCATGTCGTCACGATCGACCTCACCCATGAGGTCCCGCCGTTCGACGTGCGTGCGGGCGCACTGGCACTGGCCCGGTGCATCCCGTACGTCGCGAGCGGCATCGTCATCGCCGTCGTCGACCCCGGCGTCGCGACCGACCGCGCGGCAGTCGCGGTGGAAGTCGCTCGCGGTGAGGGCGTGCTGATCGGCCCCGACAACGGGCTCCTCGCCCCGGCAGTCGCACTCGCGGGTGGGGCCGAGCGGGCGGTGTCGCTCACGAACAGCGCCTACCAGCTGCCTGCACCCGGCCCGACCTTCGCCGGTCGCGATGTGTTCGCGCCAGCGGCCGCGCATCTCGCGAACGGCGTCGACCTCACCGACCTCGGGGACCTCCTCGACGTCGACCTCCTGATGCCCGCCACGGTGCCGCTGACTCGGCGTGAGGGCGACGCGGTCGTGGGCGAGGTGCTCTGGGTCGATCACTTCGGCAACGCGCAGCTCAACATCGATCCAGACGAGGTCGAAGAGCTCGGCGATCGGGTGAGCGTGACAGTCGGAGCCACGCGCAGGGTCGCGCGGCGAGTGACCGCGTTCGCGATGCTCGGTCCGGGCGAGCTCGGCCTCGTCGTCGACTCGTGCGGCTTGCTCGCGCTGGCGCTCGATCAGCGCTCAGCCGCCGACGAGCTGCGCGTCGCGGCAGGCACCGAAGTGCGGCTCGGTGAGCCCGGTGACGGCGAGAACGAGCGCGGCACGCCGGTAGCGTTCCGAACGTGAGCGGCCACCCGTGAGACGAGGCACCACGATCGCGTTGATCGTGCTGCTGGGGCTGATCCTCTTCGCGAGCACGCTGCAGCTGTTCGTGCTCGCGCGCTGACGCGCTACACGCGCAGCGCGATGCGGTCCCGGCTGAACCTGCTGATGCCGCCGCGCACGAGGAAGATCGCGAGGACCCAGAGCACCGCGCCGACCGTCAGTGCGACGGGCAACGCGACGAGCAGCAGCCCGGTGGCCTGTCCGAGCGCGATGAAGATGAGGGGGAGGATCACCGCGCCCCCGAGCTGGTTGGCTTCTTGGGACGTGCGTGCTCGCGCCGACACCCGCACCATGACACCGAGCCCGAGCGCCGCCACCGCGGGCGCCACCCACAGGATCATCACGCCCCACAGCCGCGTAGGGATGAACAGGCGGTGCATCACGGGCCACGCGATCGTGTTCGTGACGATCGCGAAGCAGACGAAGCCCGCCCACGACACGATGACCGCCGGCACGAACGCGCCGAGGAGCTTTGCCAGGAACAGGTCGCGGTCGCTGATCGGCAGGTGCAGCAGGCCCTCGATCGTCTTGCGCTCCTTCTCCCCGGCGAACGCGTCGGCGGCCAGCACGACGGAGACCATCAGCGGCACGATGAGGAAGAGGGGCGCGAGCAGGTACCCGTTGACCAGGACGACGAGCTGCTCACGTTCGGGGAGCTTTCGGATCGGCGCGGCGACATCGCCTGGCAGCCGGCCCAAGAACCCGTCGATGTTCACGTCGGTGACCGCGCGAGCGGCGAACCCGATCGCCGCGGGAAGGAACACGAACAGCAACAACGGCACGAGCAGCATGGGCAGCACGATCGCCTTCGAGCGGCGGATCGCCGTGAGGTCCTTCCACATCACCGCACGGATCGCATTGGTGTTGATGCGCTCGCTCATGAGCGGACTGCCTTCTCGTTCGGCGCCTTCTCGTTGACGACGGCGAAGTAGACGTCCTCGAGCGTCGGAGGCATGGGCACGGCGCCGTACACGGGCACCTCACGCGAGGTCAGCGAGGCGACGACGAGCGGGATGACCGACCGGTCGTTCACGGTGATCTGCGCGCCGCTCGCCGTCGCACGAGCTGCGAGCACCCCACGCGACGCCGCGAGCATCTCGACCAGCGCCTCGTCGGCAGCGGCGCCGAGATCGAGCGCCACGTCGAGGCCCTTCCAGATCTCGCCCGCGAGATCCGCGGGCGCGCCGAACGCGAGCAGGTGGCCGCGGTCGAGCACCGCCATCCGATGCGCGAGCCGGCCCGCCTCGCCCAGGAAGTGGGTGCACAGCACGACGGTGCGGCCGTGCTCCGCGGCGAGCGTGCCGATGAGGTCGATCACGTCGCGCGTCGCCTCGGGATCGAGGCCGGAGGTCGGCTCGTCGAGGAACAGGATGTCGGGGTCGTGGAGCAGTGCTCGGCCGAGAGCGACGCGCTTGCGCTGCCCGGTCGAGAACCCCTGGACGCGTTGGTCGGCGCGATCGAGCATGCCGAACCGCTGCAACATCGCCATGGCCTTGTCGCCGGCGTCGGTCTTGTTCATCCCTCTGATGCGGCCGGTGACGACGAGGTTCTCCCACGCGGTGAGCCGATCGTCGAGCCCCGCGTTCTCGGTCAGCACGCCGGTGCGGCGTCGCACCTCGTTGCCATCGACCGCGGGGTCGATGCCGAGCACGCGGCTGCTGCCTCCGTCCGGCGCGAGCACCCCGTTGAGCAACCGAACTGTGGTGGTCTTGCCGGCGCCGTTGGGACCGAGCACCGCGAGCACCTCGCCCGGCTGCGCGTCGAACGACAAGTCGACGAGCGCCTTCTGCGTGCCGAACGAGCGCGACAGCCCGTCCGCGACGATCGTCGTCTCGCTGGTGTGCCCCACGCTCACTCGTCCAGTCTTGCGCCCCGCCGCGCCGTCAGGGCAGGCGCAGGTGGAGGAAGGCCGGGAAGAGCTCGATGATCTGCGCGAGGAGCTCGCGCACGTTCGGCTCCGATGGCGTGGTCGTGGACTCCGACGCGGTCGTGGACGATCCCGATGACGTGGGCTCGGTTCCACCTGCTGGGGTAGCGAGCGCGGCCGTCGTCGGCGCCGCGGTCGTCACCGCGGCGGTGATCGGCGGCGCGGTGGGTCGTGGCGCGGTCGTCGGGGGCGTGGGGGGTGGCGCAGCAGTCGTCGGCGGCGCACTAGGCCGCGGCGCGGTGGTGCTCGGTGCCGTGGGCGCCGGCGCGGTCGCGGCGACTGCGGTCGTGGGTGGCGCCGTCGTGGGTGGCGCCGTCGTGGGTGGCGCCGTCGTCGGCGGAGGTGGGGGTGCAGCCGCGCCGCGCACCGCGACGAACCGATGGGTCGTGAAGAGCTTGTTGCTCGCGTCGCGCCCGACGCAGACGCCGATCAGGCTGAAGTCGGGATCGACGAGGTTCTTGTAGTGCCCGGGGCTCGCAACGAAGGCGTCGAACAGCGAGTCGATGGTCCCGCCCATGCCGACGTTCTCGCCGCCCTTGCTCCAGTCCGGCACGACGGACTCGATCTCGTTCGCGAGGTTCGGATCGTGCGAGATCTGCCCCGCCGCGATCATCTGGTCGTTCCACGTGCACGCGGTCGCAGCAAGCCCGGGGTTCGGCGTCATCGGCGGGAGGCCCTTCGACGCCCGCAGGTCGTTGATCTTCGCGACGAACTGCGCCTCCTCGTCCGGCGAGGACGCTCCCGCAGTCGTCGGTGCCGTGACCAGGATCGCGCTCGCGAGCGTCGCCACGAGGGCGACCGACGTGAGGGCTCGCGCGATCCGACGCACGGAGTCCCTTCGGCACGTGAAAGGGGCCCACTTGAGACGAACCTGGGGCCTTCGGAAGTGCTGCGGGAGCGGCCGCTACGCTCGTTTCGCCGTGAGAGGGGGGCTTCGCACGTGAACCTGGCCGAGATCGTCGAGCCGCACCCGTCCGACGCCGTCGCGCTGGTCTCGCGGGGCGCCCCGACCACCTACGCAGCCCTGCGCGAGCAGGTCGCGGCATTGCGAGGGGGGCTCGCCTCGCTCGGCATCGGTGCCGACGACCGCGTGGCGATCCTTTGCGCGAACAACCCCACGTTCGTCATCTCCTATCTCGCCGTGCTCGGCCTCGGAGCGATTGCCGTCCCGCTCAACCCCTTGAGCCCGGCGCCTGAGCTCGAGCGCGAGGTGGCGGCAGTGGGCACCGTCGCGGTCATCGTCGGACCCGCCGCACGGGCGTCATGGGGGGAGGTCGACAGCGCGAAGGTGCCGAGCGTGCGAGCGGTCATCGCGACGGCGGGCCACCCCTTCGACGACGCCACGACGTTCGAGGACCTGCTCGCCACGGCGCCGGTCCCCATCGTGAGCCGCGAGTCGAGTGACCTCGCTGCCCTGCTCTTCACCAGTGGCACCGCAGGATCCGCGAAGGCCGCGATGCTCACCCACGGCAACCTCCTGTCGAACCTGCAGCAGATCCAGCAGCAGCCGGGTCGCGGTGTGCACGCCGACGACGTCGTGCTCGGTGTGCTCCCGCTGTTCCACATCTTCGGCATGAACGTGGTGCTGGGGCTTGCGCTCTATGCCGGCGCATCGGTGGTGCTCGTCGAGCGGTTCGACCCCGCGACAGCGCTCGAGACGATCGAGACGCGCGGCGTCACAGTGATCTCCGGCGCACCGCCGATGTGGACGGCGTGGGCGACCCTGCCCCAAGTGAGCTCGTCTGCGTTCTCGTCCGTGCGCGTCGCGTCGACCGGCGCGTCGAAGATGCCCGAGGATCTCTCGCGGCTGTTCCAGTCACGGTTCCACCTCGAGCTCCTCGAGGGCTACGGGCTGACCGAGGCGTCGCCTGTCGTCACCGCATCACCGCCGGGTGAGTCGCGCGTGGGGTCGATCGGCCTTCCCCTTTCCGGGCTGACCGTGCGCCTCGTCGATCAAGACGGTGACGATGCGCTGGAAGGCGATGCTGGAGAGGTGTGGGTGAAGGGCCCCAATGTGTTCGCCGGGTACTGGCACGATGACGAAGCGACGTCGCGCGCGCTCACGAAGGACGGTTGGCTCCGCACCGGTGACGTCGCCGTCGCCGACGACGAGGGCTACCTCTACCTCGTCGACCGGGCGAAGGACCTGATCATCGTGTCGGGATTCAACGTGTTCCCCGGCGAGGTCGAAGACGTCATCGCCGAGTACCCAGGCGTCGAAGAGGTGGCCGTGGTGGGAAGCCCACACCCGTCGACCGGCGAAGCGGTGAAGGCGTTCGTGGTCGCCGCGCCCGGCACGTCGGTCGACGAGGAGGCGATCATCGAGCACTGCCGCCGATCGCTCGCCCGGTACAAGTGCCCGACGAAGGTGATGTTCGTCGACGAGCTACCGAAGGGCTGGGGCGGAAAGGTCTTGCGGCGCGTGTTGCGCTGATCGATCGGAACGAGTCGAGGGGCTCGACGTCGCCACGAGGAACCCGGCGAACAGGATCGTGATGCCGATCGTCAGCGTGATCGCGAATGCCTTCGACGCGCCGAGGCGACCGTTCAACGTGCCACTCGCGCCGAGCACGAGTGTGCCGCCCGCGATGAGCGCATTGCCCAGGGCCAGCCGCTTCGGATGGGCCGCCACGCCGCGGCCCCGTGTGCGCTCCTGTCCGCCGAGCACCCTCCACAGCGAGAGCACCGCGCCGCCGAGCACGATGAGTGCGCCGCCCCCAGACCCGATCGCCGCGAGGATGCGGGGCAGCGGACCGAACACCTCGCTGCCGGTCGGCAGGTCGGTGCCCGAGATCGGCGCCTCGAGCGGGGCGACCGTCATCACGCCCGCGGCGAAGGCCGCCGCCAACGTGAGCCCGAGCGCGACGCGATCGCCGGAGCGTTGCCCGGCGAACAGGTACACGGTGCCGAGTGCGAGGTAGGGGACGTTCAGGATCGCCCCGAAGAGGAAGAACACCCGAAACGTCGGCCCGGTCCAACCGACCGACGACCCGAGCCACAGCGCGCCGGAGGCGACCGCGAACATCGCGAGTGCGACGGTCCAGGCCATGTCGTGGCGCCGGCGCCGGCTCAGCCAGCGATCGAGCGTGCAGCACGTGAAGGCCACTGCGACAAGGGTCGCGGCAGCCGACAGCGCGGCTTGGGCGGTCACCACGAGACCGCAGCGTATGCCTGTCGAAGGCTTTGTGAACCCGCGCACGTGGGCGTACCCTGCCTCTGCGATGGCTGAGCGAGCGCGACGGCGCATCCCCGAGGCCACCGTCGCCCGCCTTCCGGTCTACGTGCGGATCCTCCTCGAGGTCGCCGAGTCCCGCACGGCCACCATCTCCTCCGAGCGCCTCGCCGAGCTGGCCGGCGTGAACGCCGCCAAGGTCCGCAAGGACCTCTCCTACCTCGGGTCCTACGGCACACGGGGGGTCGGCTACGACGTCGAGTACCTGCTGTTCCAGATGAGCCGGGAGCTCGGCCTGACCCACGATTGGCCGGTTGTGATCGTCGGCGCGGGCAACCTCGGCCACGCCCTCGCCAACTACGGCGGGTTCGACGAGCGGGGGTTCCCGGTCGCGGCGATCGTCGACATCGACCCGGCCAAGGTGGGCACGAAGGTCGGTGCCGCGAAGGTGCGCCACCTCGACGACCTGCCCGACATCGTGCGCGCGCTCTCCGATGTGATCGGGATCATCGCGACGCCGGCCGGCGGCGCCCAGGAGGTGGCCGACCGGCTGGTCGCCGCAGGGGTCACCTCGATCCTGAACTTCGCCCCCGCGGTGCTGACCGTGCCGAGGGGCGTCTCGCTCCGCAAGGTCGACCTCGCGGTCGAGCTGCAGATCTTGAGCTTCTATCAGCAACGACGCGGTGGCGACCGGATCGCCAGCGCGTAGGCAGACGTAGAGTGATCCCGTGTCCGTCGTCGTCATCGGTCTGAATCACCGAATCGCGCCGCTCGACATCCTCGAGCGCACGAGCGTCGACGGTGCGTCCTTGCCGAAGGCGCTCGACGACCTGTGCTCGCGGCCCAACATCACCGAAGCCGTGTTGCTGTCGACATGCAACCGCACAGAGGTGTACGTCGTCGCGGAGCGCTTCCACGGTGCCTACTCCGACGTGCGCGATCACATCGCGCAGCACGCGGGGCTCCCGCCGGAGGCGCTCACCTATCACCTCTACAGCCACTTCGACGAGGGCGCGGCGAACCATCTGTT
>DATKAS010000104.1:0-8978 GCA_035497855.1 Acidimicrobiales bacterium | reverse complement strand
TCGAAGCCAGACATTCCCTTCCGCCCACCGACGACGAGCCACTGCTCGTCGTCGTCGCTCACCGGGAGCCGCACCCCACGCTCGGCGTCGCTCGGGGGCGAGGTTCCGATCCACGCATCGCGCGCGTGGAGCAGCTCTTTGGCGGAGTTCGCGAGGGAACGGGTGACGTCGTGCGAGTCGATCGACGAGTGGACCTCCTCAGCAGTTCGCAGAAGGCCGTCGAGCCGCTCACGGTCCAGCCGGGCGCGAAGGTGCTCGCCGAGCACCACGCGGACCATGACGAGCGGGACCAGCGCCAGAAGCAGCGTCCACGGATAGGTCGCCGCGCTCAACCCTGCGAGCACCCCGATCGAGACCGCGCTCGCCCACTGCAGCACTCGGGGCCAGAGTCCCCCGCGCAGGTTCGCGAGGAACGGGACGTCCTCGCTCACCGAGATCACGAGGCTCACGCAAAGCTGCGCGACGAGCTGCATCGCTGCCGCGCCAATGACCGCGCCGACGACGGCGCTCGGCTCGATCTCGCCGAGCGAGGCGTTGCTGATGAGCGCGAACGCTGCGAGGCCCGCAACGACCGAGAGCATCACCTCGCCGAGGTTGAAGACGAGCTTCGGAAAGATGGTGCGCCCCCAGAGGAGGCCAACCGCGGTCCCGATCAAGAAGACCGCCATCGTCCCCATCGGTGGCAGGAGGAGGACGGCGATGACGAAGTACGCCTCGTCGAGATGCATCGTCTCGGCTTCTTCGTTCCGCAGGATGCGCAACGGGTAAGCCCAACCGATTGCGACTGGAACCGCGAGCGCGAAGATGATCCACGGATTGCCCCAACCGTTCCCGGTTGTGAGCGCGATCGCCGCGATCGTCGCTCCGAGCCCGGCGATGCCGGTGCCCGTGACGACGACGCGAGTGGCTCGGTTCACGGCCGGCACGCGGGCGCGCCGGGTCGACGCGACACCCCACCCACGGTCGTCGGAATCGCCACCAGCACCTCCGGCCAGACGCACGCGTCACGTGCCTGTGTCTTGTCGGCGCAGGGGGATCGAGTTTGAGGGTCAGGCGCGTCACGAGGGCATGGGACACCACAGAACGCCCCGAGAGGGCGGAGGTCAGCGCGTGATGCGTCCTTCGACGACGTCGTCGCCGAACAGCAGCCTGGCGGCTGGTTCGAGGTTTGGACCCCGCCGAAGGGTGTGGCCGCCGTCGATCGCCAGGCACTGACCGGTGACCCACGACGACTCTGGGCCCGCGAGGTAGCGCACCCCGGCGGCGATGTCGTCGACGGTGCCCAGGCGACGGAGCGGCATCTGGTCGAGGTAGTCGGCGCGGATGCCGTCGTCGTTGACGAGCGCGCTGGCGAGGTCGGTGGGAACGAGGCCGGGCTGCACCGCGTTGACCCGCACGTTCGCGATGCCGAGCTCGTCGGCGGCGTTGCGCACGAGGGCCTCGAGGCCAGCCTTGCTCACGCAGTACGCGCTCATGAACCGGTGGGTGAGCGGCCCGGCGATCGAGGAGATCGCGACGATCGCACCGCCGCCACTCCCGGCGATGGCCGTGCCCGCATGCTTGATGCCGAGCAGCGTGCCAGTGAGGTTGGTGTCGAGCGTGGCGTGCCACGCGGCGAGGTCGGTCATGAGGACGGGGCCGAACGTCCCCGTGCCGGCGTTGAGGACGGCGATGTGCAACGCGCCGAGCGGTTCGGACGCGACCGCGACTGCACCGCGCATCGCGTCTTCGTTCGCAACATCGCACACGGCGGTCCGCACCTCGACACCGCTCGGCGCATCGGCGCGCAGCGACTCGGCGGCACCGATGAGCTTCGCCTCGGTGCGACCGACGATCGTCACCGAGCACCCGTCGCGTGCGAGCCACGCCGCGCACGCGAGGCCGATGCCGCTACCGCCTCCGGTGATGAGCGCGGACATCCCCGCGAGCGGCTGCGCTGCGGAGGTCACTTGATCGCCAGCGCGTTCGGTGGCGACGCGACGCCAGCGGGGAGGTTCAGCGGCGCCGACGTGAAGAAGCACTCGTAGCGACCGTCGGCCGCGCAGTCGTCGGCCAGCGGCTCGAGGTTCCACATCTCGCCGAGCGGGATGCCGAGCATCGGGAGCAGCAGGGTGTGCACGAAGGTCTCGGGCATGCGCGAGGGATCGGCGCGCACCTCGTCGACGACCTTCGGGTCGAGCAGCGCACCCGGAGGCCAGATCTCGACGGCGGGGTTGTCGGCTCCGATCGCCGCGATGTGCAGATCCCAGAGGAAGCGAGCCGTGCTCTCGCCGGGCGGGATGCCGGGCGCAGCCATTTGGGTGCGGTCGCTGATACGCACGCGCGTCTCCGGGTCTTGCGCCGCGTACCAACCGACCCACCCGGTCCGCATGAGCAGCACGTCGCCAGGCTCGATCGACGTCCCCTGCGCGTCGAGCGTGCCGAGGATGTCGTCGGGGGTGATGGCGTCGGGGCGATCCATCTGGACCGCACGGCCTTGGGCGGCTCGCCACCTCCCCACGTCGGCAAGGACCGCCCGGCCGACGAGCCCACGCGACGCCCAGTGGTGCATGCCGTGGTCCTCGTCGGCGACGCCGCCGTAGTGGCCGTGCACCGGATGGCGCACGTGGCGGAACCCGTCCCACTGCGACGAGCTCTGCGTGTTCCACCCGTGCAACACGTCGTCGTGACCGACCGAGGGCGGCTTGCCGGTGACCTCGTGTTCGAATCGCGCGCGGCTGAACAGCGGCGGGTCGGGCATGCGCATGTCCCAGTTGAGCGGGAACACCACGCCGCGCCGGACGAGCCGCGCTGCCTCGACAACGCGCTCGGGAGTGAGAAGGTTGAGGCACCCGAAGACGTCGTGCTCACCCCAGATCCCCCACGACGAGCCGGGTGGCTTGCCGGCTGCGACCGGGAGCTCGTCGTAGCGCGGCAGGCTCGACCGATCCGTCGTCATGGCGGACACCATAGGCTCGCGGCCCATGACTGGCGCCGGCCCTCTGAACGGTGTGCGCGTGCTCGACCTCTCGCGCGTGCTCGCCGGCCCGCACTGCGGACGCATGCTCGTCGACCTCGGCGCCGACGTGATCAAGGTCGAGCCACCCGAGGGTGACCTGACGCGCTTCTCGTACCCGCGGAAGGCGTCGATGGCGTCGTACTTCGCGCAGCAGAACTGCGGGAAGCGGAACGTGAGCCTCGACCTCACGCGACCCGAAGCGGTCTCGATCGTTCGCTCGCTCGCGGGGCTGTCCGACGTCGTGCTCGAGAACTTCCGGCCGGGTGTCATGGCGCGCATGGGCCTCGATCCCGACGAGCTCCTGGCCGAGCACCCGCACCTCGTCATCGCCTCGATCAGCGGCTACGGGCAGCAAGGTCCCTGGTCACGACGCCGTGCCTACGCACCAGTGGTGCAGGCCGAGGCCGGCATCACATGGGCGCAAGGGCAGGCGCGCCACGGCGTGATGGCGAACGACGTCTTCTCGCACGGCGACGTGTACACCGCGCTCGAATGCTTGTCGGCGGTGCTGGCCGCGCTCTATCAGCGCGAGAAGACCGGTGTCGGGCAGCGCGTCGACATCGCGATGGCCGAGACGATGCTCACGATCAACGAGCACGCGCACTGGCACCTGAATGGTGGCGACGTGAACAACCAGGTGCCGTCGTTCGCGCCCGGTGACTATCCGGTGATCCCCACCGCCGAGGGGCACCACATCGTCATCTCGGGGCATCCCGCCGGAAAGGGCACGTTCGACCTCTACATGCGCGCCGCAGGCCGCACCGACCTCATCGACGACCCTCGCTTCGCCACCGTCGACGCTCGCGTGGAGCACCTCGACGAGATCATCGAGGTGCTCGCCGAGTGGTCGTCGAGCTTCGACGACATCGACGCGATCGAAGACACGTTGGCCGAGCACGGCCTCGCGATGGGCGTGCTGCGCACAGTGTCGGAGATCAGCCACACCGACTGGGCCGAGGCGCGCGGGGCGATCGTCGAGGTGGACGATCGGTCGGGCGGCACGCTCCGGCTCCCGAACTCGCCGTGGCGCTTCTCGGCTGCCGACACCGGCGTGCGAGGCGTGCCCGCATATCGAGGCGAGCACAACCGTGAGGTGCTGCGCGAGCTTCTCGATGTCTCCGAGCCCGAGCTCGATCGACTCGAGGCCGACGGCGTGCTCTCGAGTCGGCCCCCGCGGGGCTGACACTCCCGCATGGCCCTGCGCTGGGGCATCGCGCCGATGAAGGCGGTGTCGAGCGAGGAGGTGCCCACCGACGACGGGTGGGAGTTCGAGATCAAATGGGACGGCAACCGTGTGATCGCGTTCGTCGACGACGGCCGGGTGCGTCTCCAGTCCTCCAACAAGCTCGACGCCACCGCACGTTGGCCCGAGCTCGCTGGGCTCGCCGACGGAGTGAACGCGCACGACGCGATCCTCGACGGGGAGGTCGTCGCCCTCGACGACGCAGGGAAGCCGAGCTTCAGCCGGCTGCAGCAAGGTGAAGGTCCTGCGACCTACTTCGTGTTCGACGTGCTGCAGGTCGACGGGCGCGACATCACCGCGCTGGCGTACGACGATCGGCGAGCGCTGCTCGAGCAGCTCGTCGAGCCGGGGCCCAATTGGCTCGTGTCCTCGCGCTACGAGGACGGGCAGGTGCTCATGGACGCGGCCAAGCAGCGCGGCCTCGAGGGCATCGTCGCGAAGCGCAGCGACAGCCCGTACGAAGTCGGGCGCCGGTCCGCGGCATGGCGCAAGATCAAGCACCGACCCCAGCAGGAGTTCGTGGTCGGCGGCTGGGTGCCCGGCACCGGGAACCGCGAGCACACGATGGGCGCGATCCTCGTCGGCGTCTACGAGGGCAAGAAGCTCCGCTACAGCGGGCGCGTCGGCACCGGCTTCAAGGAGCGCGAGCTGCAGCGGCTCATGGCGAGGTTCGAAGAGCTCGCAACAGAGGACTGCCCGTTCGACCCGCCCCCACCGCCTCCGACTCGGAAGATCGCGCACTGGGTGCGGCCCGAGATGGTCGTCGAGGTCGCGTTCGCCGAGTGGACGCACGAGGACATCCTTCGCCATCCGAGCTACCTCGCCGAGCGCGACGACAAGAGCCCGAAGAAGGTCGTCCGCGAGAGCTGAGCCCGGTCAGCGGCCGGTGTGGCCGAAGCCACCGCCGCGGTTCTCGCCTTCGAGCTCGGCGACGACCACGAACGAGCACGCCGCCACCGGCTGGATGACGAGCTGCGCGATGCGATCGCCTCGATGGATCTCGTAGGGCGTGGTGGGGTCGGTGTTCACGAGCACCACGCGCAGCTCGTCGCGGTACCCCGCGTCGATGAGGCCCGGCGAGTTCAGCACCGTGACGCCGTGGGCGAGCGCGAGCCCGCTGCGCGGCAGCACGAACCCGGCGTGGCCCGGCGGTATGGCGACCGCGAGACCGGTCGGCACGACGGCGCGGCCGCCCGCCGGA
Source organism: Acidimicrobiales bacterium (assembly GCA_035497855.1). Lineage (GTDB taxonomy): Bacteria > Actinomycetota > Acidimicrobiia > Acidimicrobiales > DATKAS01 > DATKAS01. The sequence continues at coordinate 3,536 of DATKAS010000104.1, read as the reverse complement.
GCGAGCGTGGTGCCTTCGCGAGCACAGAGATCGGCCCCCGCGTCGCCGGCGCGGGCGTACAGCGGCAGCGGAAGGTCGAGATCGAGCCGCACGAGAGGGATCTCGATCGGGCTGCCCATCGAGGGCAGCGTAGGTCGCGGCCTACCATCGGCCGGTGCTCGCGTGGATGGACCTCGAGATGACGGGTCTGGATCCCTCCAAGGACGTCATCGTCGAGATCGCGACGTTGATCACCGACGACGAGCTCGAGATCGTCGCGGAGGGCCCGGATCTCGTGATCCACCAACCACCCGAGGTGCTCGCTCGGATGGACGAGGTCGTGCGCGAGATGCACACGAAGAGCGGGCTGCTCGCGTCGATCGAGTCGTCGACGGTGACGCTCGAGCAGGCGGACATGGAGACGATGGCCTTCCTCACGGCGCACCTTCCCGGCCCCGGGATGGTCCCCCTCTGCGGCAACAGCATCGGCACCGACCGTCGGTTCCTCGCTGCGTACCTCCCGGACATCGAGGGCTTCCTGCACTACCGATCGATCGACGTGTCGAGCATCAAGGAGCTCGTCAAGCGCTGGTACCCGGAGAAGCGGGCCGGACGACCCCGCAAGGAGCGCAACCACCGCGCCCTCGACGACATCCGTGAAAGCGTCGCGGAGCTGCGCTACTACCGCGACGAAGTCTTCGCGGCTCGCGTGAAGCCCGAGACCACCGCCTAACCTGCACGGGTGGACAAGCCGAGCCGTCAGGAGCAAGAGCCCGCCTCAACCGAGATCACGGAGGTCGCGCCGGGAGTGCTGCGGATGCAGCTCCCGATCGACATGCCAGGCCTCGGTCATGTCAACTGCTACGCCCTGGAGGACGAGCGGGGGATCGCGATCGTCGATCCCGGACTGCCGGGCGAGGAGGCGTGGAAGGTGCTCGTCGAGCGGCTCGACCGCTCGGGAGCGGGGCTGACGCGGGTCCACACCGTCGTCGTCACCCACTCCCATCCCGATCACTTCGGTGGAGCGGGCCGCGTGCGGGCCGAGTCGGGTGCCGAGCTCATCACGCACGAGGCGTTCCGCACGTGGTGGGATCCAACCGAAGACGACACACCGCTCGATGACGCGCCGAACCCGTGGCGCGAGACGCCGTGGGGCGGTGGGGAGTTCATGCCCGATCCCGATCGGCGGGCTCGCTTCGAGGAGATGCGTACGAGCAACCTGTTCCCTGCGCCACGGCCGAGTCGGCGGGTCGAGGACGCGGAGATCGTCACGCTCGCTCGTCGCGACTGGGTGTCGATGCACACGCCGGGCCACACCGCGGACCACCTGTGCTTGTTCGATCCGGCCGAGGGCGTGCTGCTGTCCGGCGACCACGTGCTGCCCACGATCACGCCTCACATCTCGGGCATCGGCACCTCGTCCGACTCGCTGGCCGACTTCTTCACCTCGCTCGACCGCATGGCCGAGCTCGACGGCGTGTCCATCGTGCTGCCCGCCCACGGCCATCCGTTCACCGACGTCGCAAGCCGCGCGAAGGCGATCCGTCGCCATCACGAGGAGCGACTCGACAAGCTGCGCGTCGCGTCAGAGGAGATCGGCACGTTCGCCACGGTCGAAGAGCTGTCGCACCACCTGTTCGCGCCGCGATCGTGGGGTGCGATGGCGGAGAGCGAGACCTACGCGCACCTCGAGCACCTGCGCCTGCAAGGCAACGCCGAATGCCGCTCCGAGAACGGCAAGCTCCTGTACGAGGTCGGCTAGAGCCGCGCGACCACTGCGGTCGCCTTGACGGTCGCGTCGACGACCATCCACATCTCGAGCCTTTCGGCGGAGTCGCAAGCGTGGATCTCGACCGTGTCACCTGGCTCGACCGCGACTCGGAACTCGATCTCCGCGAGCATCGGCGGTCGGAGGTCACGGCGTCTCGACAGCTCCTGCTCGACTGCTGACCAGTAGGCGGCGTTGTTCATGTGACCGAGCACGTCGAAGTCGGTGAACCGCAGCGGCCACGGGTCGACGCGCGCCTCGGGCCTCGGCTCACCGTGGGTCAGCCGCGCGGAGACCTTCCGTCCACCGATCGCCTCGCCGTACGTCGCGAAGAACTCGTCAGGCAGGCCCTTCGGCCTGCCGTCGTCGGTGAGGTGCACCCACAGGCTCGACGCCTCGATCGCTGCCCCGTGTGAGCCCGACACCGTGACCCGCCGCTCGGCCCAGCTGCGCCCTGCTCCGGAGGCGAACGTCGTGAGGGTGAGCTCCTCGCCGAAGCGCGCGCCCGCCTGGACCTGGACCGCCGTCCGCCGGACGACCCAGGCCATGTCGTTCTCGAACGCGACGTCTCGGGTGTCGTCGTTCGAGACGTCCTGGAGGTACCGGGCGAGGCCGTCGAAGCGGAGCCTGCCGCCTGGGCTCGAGTCGCCGAGCCGCACGGGACGGGTGCGGGAGTAGCGGCGCCCGGAGGCAGGAAGGGGCACGAACTCGGCCATGACGGCCGTCACTATGGCGCGATAATCGGTTGACGGGCCGCGAATGACATGGTTGTCTTGCAAAGCCCCTTCTGGGCGCGTGCATCTGCACGACCGAGCAAGACCAAGCGAGGATCCATCCGAATGAAGCGCTTCAGCGACGTGCATCAGGTGGCCAACCCGGCCAACTGCGCGCGCCCGCGCGTCTTTGGAGGCGGCCGCACGTGGCAAGTGGACAGCACCTCGCTCATGTCCATCTCCACGGCACACAAGGCCTACTCCACCCGACGGCTCTGCGAGTCTCCGACGTAAGCACCAAGAAAACGTCGAGAAGATCCAGAAGCCGCCGGGAGATCCCGGCGGCTTTTCTCTTTCTCGGCACTCGACTTGGGGGAACCCACATGTACGCCATCAACGAAAACCAGGAGCTCGAAGCGAAGCAGCCGCTGGCGCAGCCGGCTGCGTGGTGGGCGAAGGCCCGCTGCAACGACGGTGCCGCCACGCTGACGTCGCTGTTCTTCTCGGAGGACCTGATCGACATCGCCCGGGCGAAGGCCATCTGCTCGAAGTGCCCGGTGCGGGAGCCCTGCCTCGCCGAGGCTCTGGCCCGCCAGGAGCCGTTCGGCGTCTGGGGCGGCCAGCTCCTGCAGAACGGTCGGATCGTCCTCCAGAAGCGCAAGCGCGGACGGCCGCCGAAGCACCCGCGTCCGGAGATCGTGGTCGACGAGGTGCCGCTGCCGCCGTTCATCCGGACGGCCTGATCCGTCAAGAGACATCAACGATCACCGCCTCGGGCGGGTCGGGGTGACGCGAGCTCGCGAGCCCCGCCCGCCCGGCGGTCGACCGTCCCGTGCGATCTGCCTCTCCGACTTCGGCCTCTAGCCTCGGAGAGATGGACACCGCCGTGCGCCGCAGAGCCGTCGGCCGCGGCGTCCTCATCGGAGTCCTCGTCACGGCGGTCGTGATCGTCGCCCTGGTCCTGTTCGACGGAAGCAGCGACAAGGGCGACAAGGCAACGACGCTCGGCGCGATCCCGACGGCGACGAGCGAGCACGGCGAAGCCGCCCCGAGCGGGGAGTTCGAGCGGTTCGACG
>DATKAS010000103.1:0-3835 GCA_035497855.1 Acidimicrobiales bacterium | reverse complement strand
CGAGGAGGGCGAGACGATCGGCCTGCTGGGCCACAACGGATCCGGCAAGTCGACGTTGCTGAAGCTCGTCGGCGGCATCATGCAACCGACCAGCGGAATGATCCGAGTGCGGGGGAGGCTCGCCTCGCTGCTCGAGCTCGGAGCCGGCTTCCACCCCGACCTCACCGGCCGGGAGAACGTATACATGAACGCCGCCGTGCTCGGACTCAAGCGCGTCGACATCGACAAGCGGTTCGACGACATCGTCGAGTTCGCCGAGCTCGAGCGCTTCATCGACCAGCAGGTGAAGCACTACTCGTCGGGCATGTACGTGCGGCTCGGGTTCGCGGTGGCCGTCAACGTCGATCCCGACATCCTGCTCGTCGACGAGGTGCTCGCGGTCGGCGACGAGACCTTTCAGCGCAAGTGCCTCGACCGCGTGCACGAGTTCCAAGACGACGGCCGCACGATCGTGGTCGTCTCGCACTCCGCGGACCTGATGCGGCGCATCTGCACCCGAGTGGGGGTGCTCGACCACGGCGATCTCGTCGCGCTCGGTCCCGCCGGCGAGGCGATCCGCACGTTCCGGGAGCGGTTGCACGCCGAGGAGCTCGAACGCCGTGAGCGGCTCGAGAACCGTGCCATGGCCGGCGACGCGCACACCGAGCACGGCTTCTCGCAGGAGCAACGGCGCAGCCTCGAGGTGCGCATCACCGCGGTCGAGATCGACCATCCCGGGCGCGCCGATCGCCCCTACCTCCTCCCGGGCGAGCCGTTGTCGGTACGGGTGAGCTACGAGGCCGATCGTCGGATCGACGACGTCGTGTTCGGCTTCGCCGTGTACGACCTGGCCGACGGACGTCACCTCTACGGCGCGAACACCGAGATGCTCGGTGCCCCCATCCCGTTCGTCGAGGGCGCGGGGGAGGTCGTGTTCGACATCGCGTCGGTGCCGCTGCTGGACGGCACGTACCCGATCACGCTCGGCATCCACAGCCATGACGACGGCATCGTCTACGACTGGAGCGAGCAACGGCACTGGTTCGAGGTGATGAACCCGGCGAAGACGACGGGCACGGTCGCGCTCCCGGTGAAGGTCAAGGTGACGTGACCGACTCGCAGCACGACGACGACCGACACGTCGACCTCGACGTCGTCATCGCCGAGATCTACGACGCAGTCGCGCAGCGGCGCGCGAGCGGCGAGCTCCCCGCTGATCTCGAGGCCGAGCTCGACGCCGAGTTCGCGAACTACGCGCCGAGCGCGGTGAGCGGCGACTCGCTCTCAGGGGTGCTCGGGCAGGCCGACAAGGCGGTGTCGATCGACGTCGACCCTCCGACGGCGGGTCGCTTCCCCGCGGGGCCCGTCAAGAAGAGCGTCCGGAAGCTCACATACTGGTACATGCAGTACGTCGCCAACCAGGTCACGTCGTTCGGCAGCGCGACGGTCCGCGCGCTGCGCATGCTCGACCGGCGCGTTGCCGTCGTCGAGCAGGCGACGCCGGGAGCGAGCCGCTCGATCGCATCGGCGCTCGAGGCGATCGACCCTGTGCCGCTCCCCGAAAGCACGGCCGAGGCGATCGCCGACCAGCTGCGGGGCACCAAGGGCCGTGTGCTCTGTGCCGAGTGCGGCACCGGGGATCTTCTCCGCCACCTCATTCACGCCGGCGTCGACGCGTACGGCGCCGAGCCGCGGCGGCGTCTGCTCGCCCACGCCTTGCGCGACGGTCTCGAGATCCGGCCGGAAGGGCCGGCCGAGCACCTCGCGGCGATGGTGCCGGGCGCGCTCGCAGGGCTCGTGCTCACCGGCGTCGACACCAAGCCCACAGGTGCGCAGATGCAGCTCGCCGAGCTCGCGTCGCGCGCGGTCGCGACGGGCGGGTGCCTCGTGGTGCTCGGGGCTCAGCCCGAGGCCTGGGCCGCGTCCGTGCCTGTCGTCGTCGCGGACCTCGCGCCCGGCCGTCCCCTGCACGCGGAGACGTGGGCATCGGTGCTCGCCGGGAGAGGGTTCGAGGTGACCGCGGTGCTGGACGTCGCGATCGCACCCGAGGCCCCCGGCTACGCCGTCGTCGCCCGCCGGCGCTGAACCCACCGATGCCGCGCGCCGAACGCCCTGCCGTGCACCAAGTCGTGCCGACGTTTGCCTCACGCGACGCGATCGGCAACCACACGCGCATCGCGCAACGCCTGCTGCGCGTGATGGGCTTCACGTCGCACATCTACGCGGCGTCGGTGCCGCGGCGGCTCCGCTTCCACATCCGAGACGTGCGCGCGCTGCCATCCGGACCCGACGCGTGGACGATCTATCAGTGCTCGACGGGCGCACCGATCGCCGACGTCCTCGCAGAGCGCGACAGCCCCGTGATCGTCGACTACCACAACATCACCCCGGCCCGGCTGTTCGACGCGTGGGAGCCACGGATCGCGCGGGAGCTCGACGAGGGTCGACGCCAGGTCGCCCGGCTCGGACGCACCGCCGCGCTCGGGCTCGCCGACTCGGCGTACAACGAGGCCGAGCTCGACCAGCTCGGTTACCGCTCCACCGCGGTCGCTCCTGTGCTCGTCGACCTCGAAGCGTTCGACCGCGACCTCGACCGCCGCACGCTCGATGGGCTGCTGCGGGGCAAGAAGGGCGCCGAGTGGCTGTTCGTCGGGCGGATCGCACCGAACAAGTGCCAGCACGACGTGCTGAAGGCGTTCGCCTTCTACCGCCGCGCCTACGACCCGAACGCCACGCTCTCGCTCGTCGGAGGACCGGCCTCGGTGCGATACCAGCGAGCGCTGCTCGAGAGTGTCGCCGCGCTCGGGCTCGGTGGCGCCGTCCGCCTGACGGGGTCGATCTCCGATGCCGCCCTCACCGCGCACTATCGGGCGGCGGATGTGCTCGTCTGCCTGTCCGAGCACGAGGGCTTCTGTGTGCCACTGCTCGAGGCGATGCACCACCGCGTGCCGATCGTCGCGTTCGCCGCGGCTGCGGTGCCGGAGACCCTTGCCGACGCGGGGCTGTGCCTGCCGAACAAGGCACCGGCGGCGGTCGCCGAGGCGGTGGCCGTCGTGCTGCGAGACGACGCGCTGCGCGCGCAGCTTGCGCGGGCTGCAGCGGCTCGACTCCGTGACTTCGACCTCGTGCGCACGAGCGCGATCTTCACCGCCGCGATCGCGGAGACCGTCGGGGTCGCGGCGTGAAGGCGATCCACCAGTTCCTTCCGACGCTGTATCCGGGCGACGCCGTCGGCAACCACACCCTCGAGGCGCAGCGGCTGCTGCACGGCCTCGGCCTCGAGAGCGAGGTCTACGCGCAGACCGTCCACCACACGGTCGAGGGCAAGGCCCAGCTCTTCCAGAAGTACACCGGCGGCCCCGACACGGCTGTCATCTACCAGCTCGCCGTGGGGTCGGTGCTCGCCGATCTGCTCATGGCGCGGCCCGAGCCGCTCGTCGTGGATTACCACAACATCACGCCGGGCCGGTTCTTCGACGAGTGGGACCCGCCGATCTCGCACGCTGTCGAGTGGGGTCGGAGCCAGATGGCCGCGATGGCGAGCCGCTGCCGGTTGGGCCTCGGCGACTCGGAGTTCAACCGGGCGGAGCTCGAAGCGAACGGGTACCGCCCGACCGCGGTCGCGCCGATCCTGCTCGACCTCGACGCGTTCGACGCCGACCTCGACGAGGCGATCGCGACCCGGCTCGCCCGCCTGAAGGACAAGGGAGGGGCCGACTGGCTGTTCGTCGGCCGCATCACGCCGAACAAGTGCCAGCACGACGTGGTGAAGGCGTTCGCTGCGTACCGCCGCCACTACGACCCTGATGCGCGGCTGCACATCGTGGGCGGCATCGCGTCCGATCCGTACGCAGCA
>DATKAS010000102.1:0-3973 GCA_035497855.1 Acidimicrobiales bacterium | reverse complement strand
CAGTGGGTCGTAGCCAGGCTCGCGGCGGTCGTGCACGAGGTCGAAGCACACCTGTCGCTGCTCCTCGGGCAGCCGCGCCAAGGGCATGATCCGTCCGGCGTGCACGATGGCCGCATCGAGGCCGGCCTCCACGCACTCGTGCAGGAAGACCGAATTGAGCGCGTGGCGCGCGGCAGGGCTCAGGCCGAACGACACGTTCGACACGCCGAGCACCGTGAACGCGCCCGGGATCTCGGCCTTGATGCGCCGGATCGCTTCGATCGTCGCCGCGGCATCACCCCGGAGCTCGTCGTCGCCGGTCGAGAGCGGGAACGTCAGCGCGTCGAAGATGAGGTCGCTCGCGCGCATGTCGTACCGCTCGGTTGCGAGCCGATGGATCCGGTGCGCGACCTCCATCTTCCACTCGACGTCGCGCGCCTGGCCCCGCTCGTCGATGAGGAGGCAGATCACCGCAGCGCCATGCTCCGCAGCGAGCGCCATCACACGGGCGAACCGCGACCCGTCGCCATCGCCGTCCTCGAGGTTTGCGGAGTTCAGCACCGCGCGACCGCCGATGTGGTGGAGGCCCGCCTCCATCACGTTCGGCTCGGTCGAGTCGAGCACGAGGGGCACGCTCGCCTGGGTCGCGAGCCGAGACGCGAGCAGATCCATGTCGGCTGCGCCGTCGCGGCCCACGTAGTCGACACACACATCGAGGACGTGGGCACCCTCGCGGATCTGATCGGCGGCCATGCGCACGCTCGCGTCCCAATCCGCGGCGAGCATCGCCTCGCGGAACGCCTTCGAGCCGTTCGCGTTGGTGCGCTCTCCGATGATGAGGAACGACGTGTCCTGCGCGATCGGCTGCGGGCTGTAGAGCGACGACAACGACGGCTCGTGGTACGGCGTACGGCTCGCGGGCGCGAGGTCGCGGCAGCGCTCGACAACGGCGCGAAGGTGATCCGGCGTCGTACCGCAGCACCCACCGATGACCTGCACGCCGAGATCGGTGACGAACCGGCTGAGGTGGTCGGCGAGCTCCCCCGGCGTGAGGTCGTAGTGCGTCTTGCCGTGCACGACGCTGGGCAGGCCAGCGTTCGGGAGCACCGAGATCGGCGCGTCGGCATGGTGAGAGAGGTGACGGAGGTGCTCGGTCATCTCGCGCGGGCCGGTCGCGCAGTTGAGCCCGAAGATGTCGGGTTTCAGCGCGCTGAGTGACACGAGGGCGGCGCCGATCTCGCTGCCGACGAGCATCCGCCCGGTCGTCTCCATCGTGACCTGCAGCTGGATCGGCACCCGCCGACCTTCGGCCGCCATCGCTCGCCGCGCGGCGATCATCGCCGCCTTCGCCTGCAGCAGGTCGTAGCAGGTCTCGATGAGGAGCACGTCGACGCCACCCGCGAGCAGTCCCCGGGCCATGACCTCGTACGCGTCACGCAGAGCAGCGAACGGCACGTGGCCGAGCGACGGGAGCTTCGTGCCCGGGCCCATCGACCCGGCGACCCAGCGCGGGCGCCCGTCGGTGACGAAGTCGTCACGCACCTCGCAGGCGAGCCGCGCGGCAGCAAGGCAGATCTCGTGCGCGCGGTCCTGCAGGTCGTACTCCGCCAGCACGGTTGCGAACGCCCCGAACGTGTTCGTCTCGACGACATCGACCCCGACCTCGTAGAAGGACGCGTGGAGGTCTCGGACGAAGTCGGGGCGAGTCAGCGAGAGCAGGTCGACGCAGCCCTCGTGCTCGGGCCCGCCGTAGTCGTCGATCGTCGGCTCGCGGAGGTGGAGGTTCGTGCCGACGGCGCCGTCGTAGATGACGACGCGCTGATGCACCTCGTCCAGAAACGGCATGATGTGAGGCTATCGGCGTGGTCCGCGCTCTCCGGGTGCTCTCCCGGGCGCGCTGACCTGGTGACCTAGGCTCCGGCGGGGATGAAGATCTACACGAAGAAGGGCGATGACGGCACGACCGGGCTCTTCTACGGCGGGCGAGTGCGCAAGGACTCCGAGCAGCCGAGCGCGTACGGCGTCGTCGACGAAGCGCAAGCCGTGCTCGGCATCGCGCGCGTGGAGGCCGCACCGGGCAGCGAGCTCGATGGTCTCCTCGTCGGCGTCGAGCGGGACATGTATGTGCTCATGGCTGAGCTCGCTACCGCGCCCGAGAACCGCGACAAGCTCACTCCGGGGGAGTCCAGCGTGAGCCAAGCGATGGTCGACCGCCTCGAGCCGATCATCGACGACCTCACGGATCGATTCGACGCGCCGAAGGAGTTCGTGCTGCCCGGCCAGACGCGCGTCGCGGCCTATCTCGATCTCGGCCGCACGGTCGTGCGGCGCGCCGAGCGCGCATCGCTGAACGCGGCGCCGCCTCCGTCTCTCGTCGTCCCCTATCTCAATCGCCTCTCCGACCTGCTGTGGACCATGGCTCGCTGGCAGGAGGGCGAGGCGCTGCCCGCCCGAACGACCTGACCGCGCACCTGACAGAACCGGAGCTCACATGTCCATCGCCTTCTCAGTCACGCGCAGCGCGCCTCGCGACGCCAAGGCTGTCGGCATCGGCGTCTTCACCGAAGGCGCGGTGCCTCGCGCGCTCGGCATCGATCGCGCCGGCCTGAGCGCGCTCGGCTTCGAAGGCAAGCCCGGTCAGGCATGCGTCATCGCGGGCGGCAACGGCGCGATACGCGTCGCGTTGGGACTCGGGGCCAAGGGCACGACATCGGTCGGTGACGTCCGCAAGGCAGCAGGCGCGTTCGTGCGCGCGGCGGGGCGCCTCGGCTCGCTCGCGACCGGGCTCGTCGAGACCGCCGGTGTCGATCCGAAGGCGGGCGCGCAGGCGCTCGTCGAAGGCGCGACGCTCGGCTCGTACTCCTTCGGTCGCTTCAAGTCCGAAGCTCCGAAGAAGGGTGTGGAGTCGTTCGCTGTGATCGCGCCCGAGGCCGCGGCGAAGGCGACGCAGACCGGCGTCGACCGCGGCGTCGCCATCGCGCAGGCCGTCGCGATGGCGCGCGACCTCGTGAACACGCCCGGTGGGTCGCTCAACGCACGCGACATGGCTGATCTCGCGTCGAAGATCGCGAAGGACAACGGCCTCGAGATCGAGGTGATGGACGAGGACGCGATGAAGGCGGCGGGGCTCGGCGGCATGCTCGGCGTCAACCGAGGATCGACGGAGCCGCCGCGCCTGATCAAGCTCACGTACACGCCGCGCCACCCGGTCGGCTCCATCGCGCTGGTCGGCAAAGGGATCATGTTCGATTCGGGTGGCCTGTCGCTGAAGAGCGGTGAAGGGATGATGTCGATGAAGATCGACATGTCCGGTGCCGCTGCGGTGCTCGCGACGATGAGCGTGCTCAAGACGACGAAGCCGCGCGCGAAAGTGGTGGGCTTCATGTGCTGCACCGACAACATGCCGAGCGGCACCGCGCTCAAGCCCGGTGACGTGATCACCATCCGCAACGGCAAGACAGTCGAGGTGCTCAACACCGATGCCGAAGGCCGTCTCGTCCTCGCCGACGGCCTCTCGCTCGCGGTCGAGGAGAAGGTCGACGCCATCGTCGACCTCGCGACGCTCACGGGTGCGGTCGTCGCGGCGCTCGGCAACCGCATCGCGGGCGTGATGAGCAACGACGACGACCTGCTGGGTCAAGTGCGAGACGCCGCAGCGCGGGCCGACGAGAACGTGTGGCCGCTCCCACTGCCTGCGGAGTACCGACGCCTCCTCGACTCTCCAGTCGCCGACCTCAAGAACATCGGCGGCACGCCCGTGCTCGGCTCGGGTGGTGGTGGGGGAGGAGCGCTCACCGCGGGCATCTTCCTCAAGGAGTTCGTCGCCGACGTGCCCTGGGTGCACATCGACCTCGCGGGCCCTGCCCTCGCCGACGCTGACGACAGCTACGTGACGCGCGGCGGCACCGGCTTCGGTGTGCGCACCTTGGTCGAGCTGCTCGACCGCTTCAGCGTCCCCACTTGAGCGGCGCCGGCGGAAGCCGGCGCCGTGACG
>DATKAS010000101.1:0-16121 GCA_035497855.1 Acidimicrobiales bacterium | reverse complement strand
ACGAGCAGCACACCCCCCGTCGCCAGCCCGTTCTCCACACCGGTTGCCGTCTCGGTGGGCATGCGCGCCCTCCCTCGCTCGAGCCCCGCGTCGGGGAGTTCAGTGTCCGGCCGAGCACGCGATGGGCCAAGTCCGGCGGTCGCCCCTCACGAACGACCGAGGTGAACAGTGCGCATTGCGAATGAGCGTCGATGGCGCGGCTGTGCGCATTGCGTTCACATTGCGAGGAGATCTCAGGAAGGCTGACACCGTTGCCCAACCGTCACGCGCCGTTGTACGGTGCGCCCGGCCACACCCGATAGGGGGAGGTGTGGGGGGAGCGGTGGCGGGGCGAGTCTGTTCCACATGACTCGCAGCGCCACCCGCGACATCGGGAGGGTTATTCATGAAGCGTCTACTGCCGGTCCTGCTTGCGACCGGCGCACTCCTGTTCGCCGCCTGCGGAGATGACTCAGGGTCGTCGTCCGCGACTACAGCAGCGAGCGGAGGAGCAGCGACGACAGCAGCGAGCGGCGGTGCCGCGACGACCGCGGCGGGCGGCGGGGCGGCGACCACAGCGGCGGGCGGCGGCGGCGCCGTCGCCGCGAGCAACATCCAGAAGCCGGGCGAGTGCGGCCTGGGCACCGGCCAGAAGGCCACGGGTGATCCGATCAAGATCGGTTCGATCAACACCAACGTGCCGGGCATCGATTTCACATGGATCTCGAGCATGACCAAGGCCTACTTCGACTGCGTGAACGACAACGGTGGCATCAACGGCCGTCCGATCCAGTACATCGAGGAGGACGAGCACATCGATCCCGCTGAGATCGCCGGCCTCGCGAAGAAGCTCATCGAGGATGACGGCGTCCTCGGTCTCGTGGGCAACACGAGCATCATCGACTGCAGCGTCAACGGCGCGTACTACGCGTCCAAGGGCTTCTTCCCGATCGTCGCCGGCGTCGACCAGGCGTGCTTCGAGAACCCGAACTTCTCGGCCGTCAACATGGGTCCCTACTACTCGAGCCTGGGCGGGGCGCAGGCCGCGCTGCGCGCCGGCGCGAAGGGAACGATGGTCATCGTCACGCCGAATCAGCCCGGCGTCGACATCATCAACAGCGGCGTCGTCGACTTCGCCGAAGCGAACGGCCTCAAGGGTGTCAGCCTGAAGGAAGACGTCCCGATCGCCGACCCCGCAGTCCTCGCCCAGAAGCTCGTGCAGACCGCAGGTGACGGCGGTGCCGTCGTCCTCGACTTCACCGGCCCCGCCGTCCTGCCGCTGCTCCAGGCGATCGACTCAGCCGGCCTCATCGACAAGGTCATCTGGGCGAGCTCGACTCCCCCGAACGACCCGACGGTGGCGAAGGCGCTGAGCCCCGCGTGGAACGGCAAGTTCCTGATCAACGCCGAGTTCAACACGCTCGACTCGGGCAAAACGGACCAGAACCAGATGAACGAGATCCACGACAAGTACGCGCCGAGCAGCGTGCCGATCTCGAGCTTTGCCCAGATGGGCTACCTCGCGGGTCGCTCGGCGACTGACGCGCTCCTGAGCATCAAGGGCGACATCACCGTCCAGAGCGTCAACCAGGCGTTCCAGAACATGAAGAACTTCACCAGCGACCTGTGGTGCAAGCCCTGGTACTACAGCAGCACCATCGGCAAGAACGTGTCGAACAACACCGACATCACCGTCGTCCCGCAGGACGGGAAGATGGTGCAGAAGGAAGATTGCTTCGAGATCGTCGCGCAGGACACCAATCCGCTCGCGCAGATCCGGCAGAAGGAGACCGAGCTCAACCTGAACACTGCGAGCTGAGCAGTCATACCCTTCTTCCAATCAGAGCAGGGAGCCCACAGCCTCGATGCCGAGCTTCGACGATCTCAAGCCGTTCATCGTGCTGGGCTTCGCGCTGGGCGGGGTGTTCGCCATGCAAGGAGTGGGCCTCGTGGTCCTCTACCAGGCAACCGGCGTGCTCAACCTCGCCTACGGCGCGATCGGGGCTGCGGGCGCCTTCCTGACCTGGGAGCTGATCGACAACGACCTCGGGCCTCGTTGGCTCGCGTACACCGCGTGCATCGCCTTCGCCGGTGTGGTCACGCTCGCGTACGGGTGGCTCTTCGGGCCCCCGTTCGCGGCGCGTGACCCACTGGTGAAGGCGACCGCGACGCTCGGCCTTCTCCTCATACTCGTCGGCTGGATGCAGTGGCACTACGGGGCGACCGCCCATGGGTTCAAGCTGCCGAGCGAGAACCACTACATCACGGTCAGCGGGGTGCGCGTCACCTACACGCAGCTGATCGGCATCGTGTTCCCGATCGTCGTCACTGCGTGCACCGCGCTGTTCTTGCGCAAGAGCAAGCTCGGCACGGCGATGCGCGCGCTCGCCAATGACCGCGAGATCACCTCGATGCTCGGCGTGCCGGTCCGGCGCGTCGAGGCGGTCGCGTGGTTCGGGTCCGGCATCATCTGCGGCATCGCCGGGCTGCTGCTGTCCCAGCTGGTCGGCCTCGACATCGTGAACCTCACCTTCTTCGTGATCGCTGCCCTCGCCGCCGCACTCATCGGTCAGCTCAAGTCGCTGTGGGGCACGTTGATCGGCGGCTTCGTCATCGGCCTCGTCCAGTCGTGCCTCGCGACGCCGAACACGATCTGGACGAACTCTGGGGCGTACCGCACCATGACGCCGTTCGTGCTCGCGATCATCGCCATCCTCTGGGTCGCTCGCAAGCGCCAAGTCGTGGTGCAGACCTGACATGAGCGCGGTGCGAACAGCCGAACCGACCGACGCGGTCACCGACCCGTCGCGTCGTCTGCACATCAGCCCGAAGCGGACGCGTCAGATCGCGGGCGTCGTCGTCTTCATCCTCTTCGCGCTGTTCGGGCTCCCGTTCCTGCTCGAGAAGGGATGGGTGCCGCTGCCGTCGCACACCGCGACGTCGTACTGGATCGGCATCTTCACCTACGTCGTCATCTACAGCCTCGTCACGCTCGGCCTCGGCCTGCTGATCGGCAGGGTCGGGCTGGTGTCGTTGTGCCAGTTCATGCTGCTCCTGGTCGGCTCCTGGGTCGCTGTGCGCTTCGACCAGCTGTGGCCCTGGCTTCCCTATCCCGCGGTGCTGCTCATCGCGGGCCTCATCACGGCCGCGATCGGCACGCTCATCGGCCTTCCCGCGCTGCGGCTGTCAGGTCTGTACCTCGCGCTCATCACGCTGATGGCGGCCGCGGCGATCACCGTGCTCCTCAAGGTGCAGCAGTTCCCGAACGGCGGCGGCGGGTTCTGGGGGGTCAAGCAGGGCAGCCCCATCTCCCAGATCGGTCGACCGTCGATCGCGCTCGGCGACACGGCGTTCTACCGGTACTGCATCTGCGTCGCGATCGTCATGTTCCTCGTCGCGTTCTGGCACGTGAAGACCAAGCCCGGCCGCGCCTGGGCCGCCATCCGCCAGAGCGAGGCCACGGCCCTCTCGGCTGGGGTGCGCACGACCGTCTACAAGCTGTGGGCCTTCGCCCTCGCGGCGTTCTTCGCGGGGGTCGCGGGCGGCCTGCTCGCGTCGCCGCCGGGCGTGAACATCAACCAGCTCCGCACGCAGGACTCGATCGCGATCTACGCGATCACTCTCGTCGGGGGCGTGTACACGTTGGCGGGCGCAGTTGTCGGTGGCCTCGTGTTCCGCCTCGTGCCCGCACTCTTCGAGCAGTGGGGCATCGGCGTCGAGTGGTTCACGATCCTCTCTGGAGTCGGCATCTTGCAGGTCCTGCTGACCGCGCCGGGCGGCCTCGCGCAGCAGGTGCCGCACGACTTCGGCAACCTCGGCAAGAAGATGCTCGGTGCGGTCACCGGCAAGAACAGGGCTGCGAAGGCGTCGGCGGCCGGCTCGGAGCCCGTGCCGGCCCCGACGGTCGTGCCCAACATCGAAGCGGCGGAGCCGACCGCGTGATCGAGATCGACGGCCTGACTGTTCGGTTCGGCGGCGTCGTGCCGCTCGACCAGATGACGATCAACTTCACAGCGGGCACCTGCGGGCTGATCGGCCCGAACGGCGCGGGCAAGACGACGTTCTTCAACGTGCTGAGCGGGTTCGTCCGCCCCATCGCGGGCGTCGTGCGCGCGTTCGGTGATGACCTGTTGTCGATGGCCGACTTCCGTCGCGCTCGGTGGGGCTTGCGTCGCACCTTCCAGACCGAGCAGGCGATCGCGAACCTGCCGGTGTACGAGAACGTCCTGCTGGTCCTCGAGCACACCAAGGGCGACCGCTCGAGCCGCCGGCAGCAGGTGAACGCAGCGATCGACTTCGTCGGCCTCGGCGATGTCGCGCAACACGAGGTGGGCACCTTGGGCGCCGCGCAGCGCCGCCTCGTGGAGGTTGCTCGTGCCGTCGTCGGCACGCCCCGCTTGGTGCTCCTCGACGAGCCTGCGGCGGGCCTTCCGGAGGAAGAGACGCAACGTCTGGGTGACGTTATCCGCAGCATCCCCGAGAGCGTCGGCGCGCAGGTGATCCTCGTCGATCACGACATGAGTCTGGTGTCGGGATGCTGCGAGACGACCGCGGTGCTCGACTTCGGCAGGCTCATCGCGTCGGGTCCCACCCAGGAGGTGCTGCGCGACGACAACGTGATCCGCGCGTACCTCGGCACCGAGGAGCAGGTGTGAGCGCCACCACGACCGCCCCAGAGCGCGCATCGGCGACCCTCTCGATCGCCGGCCTGTGCGTCCCGCGCGGCGGCCGTGAGGTGCTGCACGACGTGGCGCTCGACATCGCGCCGAACGAGGTCACCGCGCTGCTCGGCCCGAACGGCGCGGGCAAGTCGACGCTCGTTCTCGCGGTCGCCGGCGCGATCAAGCCCACAGCGGGCACCGTGACCCTCGGCTCCGACGATCTCACCAAGCGCCGGCCGGAGAAGATCCGCCAAGCCGGCGTCGCCGTCGTGCCCGAGGGCCGCCGGCTGCTTCCTGCGCTCACCGTCGCCGACAACCTGCGGGTCGCGACCTACTCGCTCACGCCAGACGACGCGCGCCACGGCGTCGACTACGCGCTCGAGCTGTTCCCCGAGCTGAAGGAGCGATGGGACGCGCCCGGTCGATCGCTCTCTGGTGGCCAGCAGCAGATGGTCGTCCTCGCCCAGGCGCTCGTTTCGCGCCCGACCGTGTTGCTCGTGGACGAGCTGTCCCTCGGCCTCGCGCCGCTCGTCGTGAAGCGACTGGTGCCGACCCTCGCCGCGGTCGCGCAATCCGGCGTGGCCGTGCTGCTCATCGAGCAGTTCGCGCACGTTGCGCTCGGCCTGGCGAACGCGGCGTACGTGCTCGAGGGTGGGCGCATCCGCTACAACGGCACGGCGAAGGAGCTGAAGGAGAACCCCGAGCGGCTCCATTCCGCATACCTGCTGCGTACCTGATCGTGGAAGACCTCGCCGGCAAGGTCGCCGTGGTCACCGGGGCCGCGTCCGGCATCGGGCGCGCGCTCGCCGAGCGCTTCGCCGCGGAGGACATGCGCCTCGTGCTTGCGGACATCGAACGTCCCGTGCTCGAGCAGACGGCGAAGGAGATCGGTGCGCTGGGCGTCGACGTGATCGCCGTCCCGACCGACACGAGCCTCGAAGAAGACGTGAACGCGCTCGCCGCGCAGGCCTTCGATCGATTCGGCGACGTGCACCTGCTCTGCAACAACGCGGGTGTCGGGTCACGAGGCCTCCCGATCGCGGAGCTGCCACTGCGCGACTTCGAGTGGGTCATCGGCGTCAACCTCTTCGGTGTGATCCACGGCCTCCGGGCGTTCCTTCCGCAGATGCGGGCCAACGACGTCGGGCACATCGTGAACACCGCGTCCGTGTCGGGTCTCTACCACCTGCCGTGGATGGGCCCGTACAACGCCACGAAGGCGGCAGTGGTCGCGCTGAGCGAGACGTTGAAGTTCGAGCTCGACGCCGAGGGAAGCCACGTCGGCGTGTCGGTCGTGTGCCCGGGATGGACCCGCACCAACATCTCGACGGCCGTGCGGAACCGGCCCGAGCGTTGGGCGTACGAGCTCGGCACCGAGCAGGTGCGGCGCATGGAGGAGTACAAGGCGAAGCGCCGGGAGCAGCGCGAGACGATCGCGATCGATCCGTCTGCGGTCGCCGACCAGGTGTGCGCAGCGGTGAAGGAGAACCGGTTCTACGTGCTCACCCATCCCGAGAGCGTGCCGGTGTTCGCCGAGCGGGCGGCTCGCATCGTGGCGGGCGAGAACCCGATCGAGCCCCCTCAGTGAGCTCGCACACGGACCACGGGGATCGTGCGGCCTGCGCTCCCGGCCTTCACCTCGTACTCGGCGTACGGCGGGTAGATCGCCACCATGAGGTTCCAGAGCCGCGAACGCTCCGCCTCGTCGGCAACCGTCTCCGCGATGCCGTGCACGACGATGGCCTTCTCCTGGATGGACACATGCGGATCAGCGACGAGGTTGAGGTACCAGAGCGGGTGCTTCGGCCGGCCACCGTACGAGGCGATCAGCACGAAGTCGTCGCCGTCGCGGCCGTAGATCAGCGCGTTGCGCCGCAGGTTCCCCGACTTCCGTCCTCGGGTCGTGAGGATGATCGTGGGGAAGCCGCGCCACAGATAGAAGTCACCACCATCGTGCTCGACGTACTGCCGCGTGTGCTCGGCAACCCAGTCGGTCGCGCTGTCGAGCGGCTCGTCAGCTCCCATGAGCCCGACGCTACCGTTTTGCTCACGTCCTTGACCCCAGGGAGGACACCATGACCGAGAAGGCCCAAGCCGAGCTCCTCGACGACGTGCTGTCGCGTTACCAGGGATCTCCGAACCCTCGCGCGCGAGAGATCTGCGAAGCGGCCATCCGGCACATGCACGCGTTCGTGTCCGAGGTGAACCTCACGCGCGACGAGTGGTTCTACGGCATCCAGTTCCTCACCCGTGCCGGCCAGATGTGCGACGACACGAGGCAGGAGTTCATCCTCCTCTCCGACACGTTCGGCATCTCCACGCTCGTCGAGATGATCAACTACGACGCCGGCGAGGGAAGCACCGAGAACACGGTGCTCGGCCCGTTCCACGTGCCGGGTTCACCGCATCGCGCGAAGGGCGAGACGATGCTCGTCGATCCCGACGAGGGCGACCGCGTCGTGATCCGCGGCACGATCACCAACGAGGACGGCGAGCCCGTGGCGGGAGCGACGCTCGACTGCTGGCAGAACGCGACGCACGGCTTCTACGCAGTGCAGCAACCCGGCATCCAGAACGAGTTCAACCTCCGCGGCATCTACACCACGGACGCCGACGGCAGCTACGAGATTCGCACGGTGCGACCAGTGCCCTACCCGATCCCGAGCGACGGCCCAGCGGGCGACATGCTCAAGGCGAACAACCGGCGGTGGATGCGGCCGGGCCACACGCACATGTGGGTGCGAGCCGATGGGTACAAGGAGCTCATCACCCACGTCTTCGACGTGGAGAGCGAGTTCCTCCGTGAGGATCCGGTGTTCGGGGTGCGCGACAGCCTCATCCGCTCGTTCGAGAAGGACTCGAACGGCGAGCTCGCCACGACGTTCGACGTCGTGCTCGAGCGCGCCTGATCCTCGAGCTTGCCGTGAGCGTCGCCGCGCCTCGAAACGACAGAGCGTTCGACAGCCCGACGTTGCTCTACCTCGTCGGCCGGGTCGAGCGCGTCGTTCGCCGCGCGATGAACGACGCGCTCGCCGACCACGGCGTGTCGCTGAACCAGTACACGACGCTGAGCGTGCTCGAATCCCTCAGCGGGCTGTCCAACGCGCAGCTCGCGCGGCGGTCGCTCGTGTCGCCGCAGTCGATGAACGAGGTGCTGCTCTCGCTCGAGGAGAGGGGGCTGGTCCGCCGGCGGGCGCACCCCGAGCACGGACGCATCCTCCAAGCGCAGGTGACGGCGAAGGGCCGGAGGCTGCTCACAGCGTGCGACGCAGAGGTCGAGGCGCTCGAGGAGCGGATGACGAGCGGCCTGTCGTCGCAGGAGCAGCGCTCCTTGCGCCGAGCGCTGGTCGAGTGCGTCCAGTCGCTCGACGGCGGCCTCGTCGGCCGCTGATGCCCTCGACTCGTCGCTCCGCGCCCCAGCGTCGAGTGACGCTGCAATCGGTGTCGATCGCGCTCGATGCCCTCGACGCGCTCGCCGAGGCACCCGAGCTGAGCCTCAGCGAGCTCGCTCGGCGCATCGGCGTCGCCAAGAGCACTGCACATCGCACCTGCGCGGTGCTCGCGGCGCGGGGTTTGCTCGATCGCACCGAGAGCGGCGGTTATCGCCTCGGGCTGCGTTTCGTGGAGTACGGCCATCTCGCGACGGAACGCACAGCGGTGCGCGACCGGGGGCTTCCGCTGCTCGTCGAGCTCCGCAACGCACTCGGCGAGACGGTCCAGATCGGCCTGCCTGCGGGCGCGGACGTCGTGTACGTCGAGCGAGTGGAAGGCCAGAAGGCCTTGCACTACTCCACGAACTCCCGGCGATCGCCTGTGCATCGGTCGAGCGCGGGGAAGGTCCTCGCTGCGTACAACCCGGAGATGGCCGAGGCGAGGGTGAAGGCGGGCCTCGAGCCGAGCACCGGCTACACGATCGTCGTGCCGAAGGTGTTCCTCGCCGAGCTGCGACGGGTGCGGTCGCAAGGCTTCGCTCGCAGCGTCGACGAGACCGAGCTCGGGATGTCGTCGCTCGCGGTGCCGGTGCGCACAGATCCCGAAGGTCCGGTGATCGCGGCGATCTCGATGGTCGGACCCACGGCCCGCGTCGTGGGCGAGCACGAGGCTCGCCACATCAGTGTGCTGCAAGCCGGTGCGAAGAAGCTGGGCGACGCGATCGGCAAGGGGGAGTACGCGCTGCGGCGCCGCTCACGCTGAGCGGGCTGTCGTTGCCGAGACGCTCGATGCCGCGCTCAACACGAGCCGGGCGAGCTGTTCGAGCCGCTCGGCGGGGAGGCGCGTGACCGGACCCGTGACGGACACCGCGGCGATGCACTCGCCGGCACCGTCGAAGATCGGTGCCGCGACCGAGGCGACGCCGGGCGCGGCTTCCTCGACGCTGGTCGCGTAACCCTTCCTCCGGACGTCGGCCAACCGCTTGTCGAGCATCGACTTCGACGTGATCGTCCGCGGCCCGAGGCGGGGCAGCCCGGTGGCGAGGACGGCGGCGACGTCGGCGGGCGCGCCGAACGCGAGGAGGCACTTGCCCGATGACGTCGCGTGGGCGGCTCGCCGACGCCCGACACGTGTGAGGAGCCGCAGCATCTGGGGGCTCTCGAGGCGGTCGACGTACACGACGTCGGCGCCGGACAGCACTGCGACGTGCGCGGTCTCGCCGCTCTCGTTGCGGAGGCGTTCGAGCGCGGGATGCACGAGCTCGCGCAGCTCGATGCTCGCGGCGACCTGCTGCCCGAGCTCGTACATCTTGATGCTGAGCCGGTAGCGCTCGTCGTTGGTGCGCTCGACGAACCCATCATCGGCGAGCGTGGTGAGGATGCGGTGCACCGTGCTCTTCCCGAGCCCGAGCCTCCGTGACAGCTCGGACACGCCGAGCACCGGGTCCCCGTAGCTGAAGGCCGAGATCACAGCCATCGCCTTGTGGACCGTGCCGTAACCCCGAGAGGAACGCTCGGTCACCAGGTCGCGCCGTCGATCGCGTCCCAGCACCGTCGCGTGAGCTCGGCACCGGCGAGGTAGGCAGCGCGGGCTGATCGACGCTTGTCGTCCGTGTCGAGGTAGCGCTCGGCGAACTCGCCGACGTGGCCACCATGCTCCTCGTCCACGTAGATGTGGATCGTGTGGAACCGGTAGTCGTCGGGCGTCAGCACGCTGCCGTAGTGGGTCTTGAAGCCGTCGACGACTCGGATGTACGCGGGCGGGATCTGGTTCTCGATGCCGAGGATGCCGCCGAACGTCAGCTCGTACCAGGGTCGCTGCAGTGCGAGGTTGAACAGGAAGCTCTCGGAGGCGATGGCCTCGACGTTCGGCGTCGCCTGCGTGATCACCTCGTCGGGTGCGCCGAGCGCTCGCGTGAACTCGAACAGCCAGTGCAGGTGGCTGAGCCCGGTCTTGGACTGCGTGCCGAGCACCTCCTCTGCGAGGTTCTCGATGACGTCGTCGGTCATCTCGTAGGGGATGCGGGTCACCCACGCCGACAGCACGCGGCGGGTGTGGTACGTGACGCCCCAGTAGTGCTGGCGAGCCCACCCCACGAGGTCCTGCGCGGTGGCCTCGCCCTGCACGACCTTCTCGACCCAGATCGACTTGTCGAGCCCCCGCCCCGACTCTTCGAGCTCTTCCCGCAGGTCCTGGACGAACTGCTGCCCGTCGAATGCCATGCCGGGATCGTTGCACAATCTGGAACGTTGTGCTTCCCGGACGGGACCACGGTGATCAGGATGGAGTCATGCCGATCTACCGCTTGGGCCACATCGAGGTGCGCACCCCGGACCTCGACCTTTGTGCCGCCTACTACACCGAGGTGCTGGGCCTCCGCGAGGTCGAGCGCGACGGCCCGCACGTCTACCTGAAGGGCTGGGACGAGCACGACCACCACTCGGTCGTGCTGACGGAGGCGTCGCGCTACGGCGTCGAGCACATCGCGTTCAAGACCGACGAGGTCGACGACCTCGAGGGCTACGAGACCGTGCTCGAGCGGTACGGCTGTGATGTCGAGCGGGTGGCGCCGAACGAGGAGCGGGCGCTCGGCGACGCGATCCGGTTCGACACTCCGAGCGGCCACGTGATGGAGATCTACGCGCGCATGGACAAGGTCGGTAACGGCCTGCCGATGTTCAACCCACCACCGCTACCGACAGACCTCATCGGCATCGCACCGCCACGGCTCGACCACTGCCTGCTCACTTCCGAGAACGTTCCCGACATCGCTCGCTTCATGTCCGAGGCGCTCGGGTTCCGACTCACCGAGCAGATGGTGAGCAACGAGGGCCACCAGCTCATCGTCTTCTTCGAGCGATCGCATCAGCCGCACGACATCGCGTTCACCCGCGGCGCCAACGGTGGCCTCCACCACTTCGCGTTCTGGCTCGACAGCTGGTCCGAGGTCGGTCGCGCCGCCGACATCCTCCGTCTCAACGGGATCGACATCGACGTCGGCCCGACGCGCCACGGCATCACGCGTGGCCACACGATCTACTTCTTCGATCCCGTCGGGAACCGCAACGAGGTGTTCTCGGGCGGCTACAAGACCGACAGCGACTGGGAGACGATCACCTGGACGGAGGACCAGTTCGGGAAGGCGCTCTTCTACTACGAGAACAAGATCGTCGACTCGTTCGTGTCGATCTACACCTGAGCGCGATGCCCAGGATCTCCACGACACGGGACGACACGCCGGCCTACCTCGCGCGGTACGAAGCGAGGAAGGGACGCGTCGAGGTCAGCGAGCAGGGCTTCGTGGCGCGGGCGCGGGCCCGGGCCGCTGAGCGCGTCGAGCTCGAGCAGGCCCAGCCCGATGCTCCTCCTGGACGTACCGAGGCGTTCGCCCGCGAGACGGTCGCGCCACGCGAGCTGCAATGGCCCGAGTCGATGCGTCCGTCGATCGTCAGCTCGACCGACGTGCGACTGATCCGCCACGGGCAGACGCAGGGCTACATCTCGGACAGCGCGCTCACGGCGCTCGGTCGCTGGCAGGCGCACCGGAAGGGGCAGGACCTCGCGAAGGGGATGCCGGACGGCGGCTTCGCACGCGTCGTGCACGCCGACACTGCACGGGCGACCGAGACAGCCGTGGCGCTCGTCGAAGGGTTGCGTCAGGCGGTCACTCGCTACGGCATCCGCGACGTGACCATCGACGAGCCCTATGCGGTCGACGGCTTCCGGAACTTCCAGGCGTGGTTCAACGGCCGCGAGCTCGACATCACCGCAGCGTTCCAGGAGTTCGCCAACCTGCTCGAAGGCTACGAGCGGCACGGAGGCGGCGACCGTCCCGGATGGATGGTCGAGATGGATCGCATCTACCGCATCCAGTTCGCCGGCGGCGACCCGATCACGAGCTGGCTCAGCACACCGACGCACTTCGTCGAACCGCCCGCCTACGCCGTGCGGCGCTACTGGTGCTCCATCCTCGACGAGATCTCGTCGCTCCCCGAGGGCGGGCGCTTGTTCGTGTGCGGCCACTCGGCGCCGATCCGTGCGATCGCCGCGTCGGCCGTCGGTCACGACCCGGGCGAACCCCACAACGTCGAGGACGTGCGCATCCGCGTGCATGCCGACCGCGAGCACGCGACCCTCACCTACCGCGGCCGCGCGGTCGAGATCGAGATCCCCATCCTCGTCACCCCGACCTGGTTCGCCCCCACCCCCCAAGCGAACTCGCGCGGATAACCCGCCAGATTTGGCGGGTTATCCGCGCGAGAACGTCGGGGGTCAGTCGAACGACACGACAGCGCGGGCGACCTCACCGCGTTGGAGGGCGTGGAAGCCCTCGTTGACCTGGTCGAGCGCGATCACGTCGGAGACCATCGACTCGAGGTCGAGCAGGCCGCGCTCCCACAGCTCGATGGAGCGGGGGATGTCGACGCGCGGACGCGTGGCGCCCATGAACACTCCGACGAGCGACTTGCCCCGGCGCAGCGAGAGCGTCGGGAGGGCCAGCTCTGCGTCGTCGGGGAACACACCGACGACGTAGGCGCGGCGCCCAGGGGAGGCCATGTCGAACGCCTGGCGGGCGGTCTCGGCTCGGCCGATCACCTCGAACGCGTGGTCGACTCCCTCGCCGGTGAGTGCCCGCACCGCTTCGACCGCGTCGACCTGCGACGCGTCGACCGTGTCGGTCGCGCCGAGCTTGCGGGCGAGGTCGAGCTTCGCGGGCGAGATGTCGACTGCGATGACCTTCGCCGCGCCTGCGATGCGAGCGCCCTGCACGACGTTGAGCCCGACGCCTCCGCAGCCAATGACGGCGACGGTGTCGGTGGGCCGTACTCGCGCGACGTTGAACACCGAGCCCAGTCCCGTGACCACCGCGCATCCGACGATCGCCGCCAGCGTGGGAGGCATCGATGCCGGCACCTTCACGAGGGCTCGCTCGTCGACGAGCATGCGCGCCGAGAACGAGCCGATGTTCGCCATGGTGCCGATCGAACGTCCGTCGTGCATCGCGTGCCGTGGTGGCGCCCCGCGGGGACGCCGGGTCGCGTTCGGGTTCGCGCAGACATACGGCTCGCCTTGTTCACAGCGAGGGCAGGTGCCGCAGCCGACGACGAGGCACGTGACGACGTGGTCGCCGACCGCCACGGATTCGACGCCGGGACCGATCGCGTCGACGACGCCGACGGCTTCGTGCCCGAGCAGCACCGGCCGGGGCCGGTTGAGCACGCCGTCGATGTAATGGAGGTCGCTGTGGCACAGCCCGGTCGCGAGCGAGCGCACCGAGACCTCGCGCGGACCCGGCTGATCGACCTCGATGTCGGTGATGACGAGCTCGTCGCTGCCGTCGTCGAGCACTGCTGCGGTGGTCATGGCGCGGACCGTAGCCTGCCGCGATGCCGTCCGACCCTCCGCGCGATCTCCCGCTGCTCCCGACCACGGTGGTCGGCAGCTATGCCCATCCCTCGTGGTTCTACGCCGCGACGGAGCTGATGGAGGCCGATCGCTTCGGTCCCACTGACATCGCGGAGACGTTCGACGATGCGGTCGACCGCGCCGTGAGAGATCAGGAGGAGGCTGGGCTCGACATCATCAGTGACGGGGAGATGCGGCGTGCGAGCTTCGTCTGGGCGTTCTCCTCGCGCATGACCGGGCTCCGCGACGCCGGACCGTTGCGGAAGATGGGCCCGATGTCGCTCGACATGCGCTCGGTGCAGGAGACGACCGGACCGGTCGGCGTGCCGAACGGCATGGGCGCTGTGGAGGAGTTCGAGTACGTCCGCGCCCGCACCGACCGTCACGTGAAGGTTCCGCTGCCGGGGCCGTTCGCGCTCACGACGTTCATCCGGCCGGTCGAGCACTACCGCGACCGCACCGAGCTCGCGGAGGCGTTCGTCCCCGCGCTCAACGACGAGATCCGGCGGCTCGCCGCTGCGGGCTGCCGGTGGATCCAGCTGGACGAGCCGGCGACGCCTGGCTATGCGTCGAACGATCCCCACACTGCGGCAGACATCGCACGGCTCTTCAACTCGTGCGTGGAGGGTGTGAGCGACGTGCACCTCTCGTTGCACATCTGCTTCGGCTCGTTCCGCAAGCTCCCCTATGCGAAGAAGACGTACGCCCCGTACTTCCCCGACCTACTCGAAGCGCGGGCCGATCAGTTCGTGTTCGAGTTCGCGACACGCGAGATGGCCGAGATCGAGCAGTGGTCGTCGTGGGCGCCCGACCGCGAGCTCGGCGCCGGCATCATCGACATCCGCACGCACTACTGCGAGACACCCCAGGACGTCGCCGAGAGGGTGCGCAGGTGCCTCGACCACGTGCCCGCCGACAAGCTGTTCCTGACGACCGACTGCGGGCTCCGGTACGTGCACCGCACGCTGGCTCGACAGAAGATCACCAACCTCGTGGCCGGAGTGCGAACAGTGAGGGACGAGCTCGCAGGCGCGTAGATAACATCCGGCGGCACACCGACTCCTGGGGGGATGCAGTGGCTGAGATCGTTCCCGTCGACCAGTTCCTCGACTGGTACCCGGGATGGACGCCCGAGCTCACCGACAGCCCGTGGCTCGCCGAGCGCAGCCGGCCGTTCACGAAGGAGGACGAGAGCCGCTTCTGGTTCGTCGACTTCCACTGGCCTCGAGGCTTCTCTCCGATCGGATACCTGTTCGTCACCGATTGCGGCGCGTGGGGCACGCAGACCGCGGCCCACTTCCTCCCGCTGCCACCCGCCAAGGGTCTCGTCCAGCGCATGGGTGGTCCCTTCCCCTACGAGGGCGAGGTCACGACAACCTCCGAGTGGGAGCTCGGGTTCCGTGCCGCGCGCATCGAGCGCAACATGGGGCCGTTCCTGCAGAACTTCGATGCGATCTGGGACGAGCGCAAGTGGGAGCTCGAGCACGGTCTGTCCCACTTCGAGGGATTCGACTTCGCCGGCAAGTCGCTCGCCGACATCGGTCAGTACATGGTCGACGCCCGCACGTTCCATCGTCGAGCGTGGGAGATCCACTTCGAGCTCATGTACCCGCTGCTCGGCATCTACCTCCAGATGTACGGGCTGTGCGCGTCGAACGGCATCGATCCCGGGCAGGTCGCGAAGTTCTTCCAGGGTCGCGACTCTCGGATCATGGAGAACGACCGCGCGATGTGGGATCTCGTCGGCGAGGCACAGCGCCTCGGCATCGCCGAGCTCTTCGACACCGAGCCCGACCAGATCCGCGGCCAGCTCGCGAAGGCCGGGGGCAACGCTTCGGTGTGGCTCACGAAGTTCGACGACTTCCTCGGCGTCCACGGGTGGCGCACCGAGGGCATCGCGGACACGAACATCCCGGCCTGGATCGAGAACCCTGCGTCCCCGCTCGGCCAGATCCGCAACTTCCTCACGTTGGACGAGCCGCACGACTTCGAAAAGGCAGCGGCGGCGTCGCGGGTCGAGCGCGACGAAGCGATCGATGCGGCGAGGTCGGTGCTGACCGGCGAGACGCTCGGTGCGTTCAACGAGCTGCTCGCGATCAACCAGGTCGCCAACTTCTCGTGGTGGAACGAGGATCACAACCACTACATCGATCTGCGGGCGTCGATCCCGCTGCGCCGGGCCGCGCTCGCGCTCGGCGCTGCGGTGGGCGCCGACAAGTACGACGACGCGCTGTTCCTCTTCTTTCCCGAGTTCCTCGATGTGTGCGCGGGTCGCAAGCAGTGGAAGGACCTGCAGTCGATCGCGACGACCCGGCACGAGTGGTACGACCACTACAACGACATCCGGGACACGCTCCCGAAGGTCGTGGGCACGTTGCCCGACAAGATCGAAGATCCGGTGCTCATCGAGATCTTCGGCATGCACGACCACTACTTCGAGCGGCTGAAGAGCGACCCGTCCTCGACGTTGCTGTCGGGGTTCCCGGCGTCGGCAGGCACAGTGCGGGGAAAGGCCAGGGTGATGGTCTCGGCGACCGAGCTGTTCGAGCTCGAAGAGGGCGAGATCCTCGTCTGTGAGGCGACCTCGCCCAACTGGACGCCCGCGTTCGCCATCATCGCGGCGTGTGTGTGCGACGGCGGGGG
>DATKAS010000100.1:0-5678 GCA_035497855.1 Acidimicrobiales bacterium | reverse complement strand
GAAGTAGTAGCCGACGAGCGTCGCCATCTGCGTCGCGATGAGCCCGGCGATGCTCGCGGCGGCGAACGGGTTCCTCCCGACGAACGAACGCCAGCGGTCACTTGCTGCGAGTGGCCCCTCGAAGGTGTCGACGGGCGCGATGGAATCAATCGGAATGGATGTGTCTGACATGGGTACCCCCTCCCACGGCGACATCACGTAGATGTCGTCACTCTGAACGCTACGGCGACGTGGCGGGAGCCGCGACGAAGTTCGACGTGCGCACGGCGACCGGAATGCGCACATACGCTGGCGCCGATGCCCTGGATCCGCACGATCGAACCCGAGGACGCGACGGGCCGCCTCGCCGAGCTCTACGGATGGCAGGCCGCTGCGCTCGGTCGTCCGACCGAGTTCACGCGGCTCGGCAGCCTCGATCCGGAGGTGGTGAACGCGCGGCTCGTGCTCTACAAGGCCGCCGAGGGTGTCGAGTCCGCGCTCACACCTCGCCAGAAGCAGCTGATCGCATACCTCACCTCGATCCTGAACGAGACACCGCACTGCTCCTCGCTCTCACGCGCGCAGCTCGATGACGAGCTGGTCCGGATCCTCGACGCGCGCGACTACGACGCGCTCGATCCCGTCGATCGTGCGCTGGCGCGCTACACGGAGATCCTCACGCTCCGACCGGGCGAGGTCAGCGAGGCCGACGTCGACGCGCTGCGCGCGGTGGGCCTCGGCGATCTCGAGATCCTCGACGCGAACAACCAATGCGCGCACCTCAACTACACGAACCGCGTCGCGAACGGCCTGGGACTGCTGCACGACGCGCTCGTGGAGGAGCGCTCTCGCGACCGAGTGCCCCGCTAGCCGGGCACGGTCACGCGCCCGATTGCGAGCTGGTACTCGAACGTCACGAGATGTGACGGGGCGCGGGCAAGCGTCTGCTCGAGCTCCCGCGGGTTCGCCCCGCTGATCTCCGCGATCGTGATCGGCGCGACCGAGAGCACTCGACCGGAGTCCGTGCCCACGACGACGAGACGTCGCCCGCGGCGGGCCCAGAGCGCGTCGAGCTGAACCGCGGCGGTGTGATCGAACGCGTCGGTCGCACCCGCCGCGGGCACGTCGCACCACGAACGGACGGTCTGTGTCAGCACCTGGTCGAGCCCGTTGTCCTGCAGCACCACGACCGCAGCGTCGGGACCGATCGCGCCGCACAGCGCGTTCGTCGCGGCTTGCAGCCCCTTCTGCGTGGAGGTGCGCCAGACGGGCTGGAGCACGAGTGCGGGCACGACGACCGCCGACACACCGGCGAGCACCGCCAGCACGCGCAGGATCAGATCTCGTGTGCGCCACATGATCCCGAGCACCGCGAACGCCGCGAGCGCCACACCAGGGATGGTCGCGGGCAGGAACCGGCGCATCACCCAGAGCTGGTCGGGGACGGCGCGAGCACGCCACAGGTAGAGCACCGTCGGTGCGAGGAACGCGCCGACGGCGAGCGCGAGGCCGGTCCGTCGGGCGCGCCCAGCGGTGATCCACCACACGGCGATCGCGATGCCGAGGATCCCGAGAGCGAGGGTGACGGGACCGAGGTACCACGAGAGCCATTGCATCGAGTGCTCGTAGAACCGCCGAGCGGGATCGACGACGAGCCCTTCGTTCCGTTGCATCGCCTCGACCAGCGCGTTGGCGGTGCTGTTCGTCGGCTCCGTCGTCGTCTCGACATGAGGCCGCACGAACCACGCGAACGCACCGATCAGGATCGTGAGCGTGGCACCGGCGAACGCGGCCGGACGCCGCCACCGCGTGATCCGCCGTCGGAGCGAGCCCCAACGCGGGATGACGAACGCGCCGCCGACGGCGAGCACGACAGCCGCGGCGAACAGCGCGGCTTGCGAGAGGATCTCACTGCGATGCAGCTCGTAGTACGGACGGCTGCGCCACAGCAGGTCCACGATCGCGAGCGCGATCGCCGCGGCCGCGCCGATCCCGAGGAAGAGGAGCCGGCGCGCCACGCGTCGCGGCTGGTCGAGCCAGCGCGCTGCCATCCAGAGCGGGAGAGCGATCAGCGCGATGAGCGCGTCGACACGCGTCGCCACTGCCGCGCCGAGCACGAGCCCGGCGATGAGTGCAGGGATCGGACGGTCTCGGTCGCCGTCCATCGCCCACACCGCGAGCGCGAGTCCGCCGCACAAGAAGAGCTGCACTGGCACTTCCGAGTACGTGTCGCGGCTGAAGAACGCCTGCGGCAGCGACACCGCGACCGCGATGGTCGCACCCGCTGCCGCCCACGGATGCAGCCAGCGCGCACCGAGGACGAACATCGCGAGCAGCGCGAGTGCGCCGGTGAGCGCGGGGAGCGATTGCGCGAGGCGGTTGCCACCGATCCAGTCGGCGCTGCCGATGAGCGTCGGGTAGAGGTGGACGAATTGCGGCTGCAGGTCGCCGTCGGTCGACGGGTCGTCGGGGTAGCCGCTCGGGAAGAAGCCGAGCGCGGCTGCAGGGTTCACCGCCTTCGATCCTGCGAACGGGCCCACGGCGGCGTCGACGGGCAGCTGCCCGTGCTCGGAGAGCCACTTGCCCGTGATCAGGTAGATGCCGGGATCACGGTTCGACAGGACGTGCTGGCTCTTCGCCCACCCGTTCATGACGGTCATGCCCGCGACGACCACGACAGTGAGGCAGACCGCGGCGATCGCGCTCCGGCTGGTGCGTGCTTCGGAGCCGCGACGGGGGAGGCCGAGCACGGCGAGGACGCCGAGGAGCCCCGCGTTGATGCCGACGGCGAGGACGACGACGACCTCGAAGACTCCGATCACGGCGAGGACGAGGGCCGCGAGGCCGAAGCCCGCGACGAACGCGGTGGCCCCGAGGACCGTGAGCTCGAACCAGCGCGGTACGGCTCGGCTCATGACGGGGCCGTATGGTACCGGCCGGTGTCGTACCGGGTCCTCCACGTCACCTCGTCGTTCCCCCGGCATCCCGACGACCCGATGGCACCGTTCCTCCTCGATCTCGCGCGTGGCGAGGCCGCCGACGGCATGCGGGTGACAGTCGTCGCGCCCCACGACGCGGGGCTTCCTCGTCGCGAGTGGTTCGGCGACGTCGAGGTCGTGCGGGCCAAGTACGCACCCGACGGGTACGAGCGCCTCGCCTACCGCGGCGGCCTGCTGGCCACGGCACGTGACCCTCGGCTCGCGCCGCTCGTGCCGGGCTTGCTCGGCGCCCTGGCCGCCACCACACGCCGCGTCGCGCGCGATCTACGCCCCGACGTCGTGCATGCGCACTGGTGGCTTCCCTCTGGGCTTGCTGCGCTCGCGGCTCGTCCCATCCCGGTCGTGATCACTCTGCACGGCAGTGACGTCGGCCTCGCCGACCGAGCATCTGTCGCGCCGGTCGCCCGCGCCGTCACCGCGCGCGCTGCGTTCGTGGCCGCGGTCTCGAAGCCCTTGCTCGAGCAGGCCCGGGCCGGCCTCCGGCTCGATCCCGCCCGGAGCGGCGTCGTGCGGATGCCGATCGTCGTCGACGCCGAGGCGGCGCACGAGGTGCCTCCGTCAGGGCCGCCGTGGCGTCTGGTCGCGGTCGGGAGGGCCTCGCCCGAGAAGGGCTTCGACGTGCTGCTCGACGCGGTCGCCCGCGCGCGTGCCCTCGGTGCGGATGTGACGCTCGACGTCATCGGCACGGGGCCCGAGCGCGCCGCCCTCGTCGCGCAACGCGACGAGATCGGTCTCGGTGGCGCGGTCGTCTTCGTCGACCCGATGCCGCGTCGTGAGCTCCACCGCCGGATGGCGCGAGCGCACGCCGTCGTCGTACCGAGCCGCAGCGAGGGGCTCGGGCTCGTCGCGGTCGAGGCGCTCGCACTCGGTCGTCCCGTGATCGCGTCGCGCACGGGAGGGCTTCCGGAAGTGGTCACGCCCGGGGCCGGCCTCCTCGTGCCGCCCGGTGACGCCGCTGCACTCGCGGAAGCGCTGCGCGCGCTCCCGATCGCTGCACCCTCGCGCGAGGCGCGTGGCGTGACTCGCCACGAGCTCGGCGCTGTGGTTGCCGCGCACCGCGAGATGTACGCGCGCGCCGTCGCTACTTCGTAGCGGGCTCCACCTCGCTGTCGGGCTTCGTCGCGCGGACGACGAGGTCGGCGAGCAAGCCGACGGCGAACACCTGGAACGCGGCGAACAGGATCAGCAGCGTGTTCGTTGCGACCCGGAAGTCCTTCGTCGACAGGTCGTACACCAGCTTGCCGACGCCGAGCAGCGTCAGCGCGACACCGACCGGCAGGAACACGCGCAACGGGTTGTACGAGAGGATGAGCCGGATGACCTGCGTGAGGTAGCGGCGCGTGTCATGCCACCAGTGGAACTTCGAGTGGCCAGACCGCGGCGCGTAGTCGATCGGCACGTACTTCACCGAGTAGCCGTTCGCCACGAACGTCATGGTGATCGTCGTGACGCAGCTGAACCCGGGGGGGAGCTGCGAGACATACTGCAGCCCGACGTCGCGACGGAAGGCGCGGAAGCCGGAGTTCAGGTCGGGGATGGGACGCTCGACCAAGAACGACGCGAGCTTGCGGATGAACCACTTCGCCGGCACCCGCGCGGCCCGGTGCGTGCCTTGCTCGGACGTCCGCGCGCCGACGACCTGGTCGTAGCCGTCGAGCTCCTTCACGAGCGCTGGGATCTGATCGTTCGGATAGGTCATGTCCGCGTCGGTCCACACGACGACCCGGCCCGCCGCGGCTCTCGTGCCCGCCTTCCGAGCGGAGCCCGACCCGCGGTTCTCGGCGAAGCGGATGATGCGCACCCTTCCGCTCCCCGCGAGGTCCGCAAGCTCGTCGAGTGAGCCGTCGGTCGAGCCGTCGTCGACCACGATGATCTCGAACGAGTAGGGCGACGCCTCGAGCGCAGCCTCGATGCGATCGACCTCGGCACGCAGGTGCCCGGCTTCGTTGTGCACGGGCAGCACGACCGTCACGTCGAGGCTCGGCGCAGCGAGCGGTGCTGGTGTCGCCGACGTCATGCGTCCCCGAGGCTACTGGCCGGTGCCGCGCGATCTGAGGTGGCTGGGTCGGCGCGCATGCGCCGCCGCAGCACGAGCGCGACACCTATCCACACGAGCTCGACCACGAAGTCCCACGCGCGAGCGATGATCGCCAGCGCGAACGCGTCCGCGAAGCCGAATCGATCGCGCAGGGCCCCCGCGATCACGGCCTCGCGCACACCGATGCCCGCGGGCGTGATGCCGATGAGGCCGGCGAGCACCCCCAGCGCTTCGGCCCCGATGAGCAACGGGATGTCCGACCCGTGGATCGTGAGCACGCCCGCCGCGATCATCACCCATCTGAGGGACTTGAGCGCTGCGTTCACGCCGTAGACGAGCGTGGCTTCGTGCATCTGACGCCGGTCGAGGAGATGGGGCGCGAGCGCGGGCACGCGAGGGAACACCCGTCCGCCGACCGCCAGGAGCGCTGGGAGCGCGGCGATCGCCACCGCGGACCCCACACCGAGGAGCACCCTCCAGGGCGTCGCGAGCACCGAAGACGGGGTGAACACGCCCGCGATGAGCCCTGCCCACGCGGCCAGAAGCCCGATCTCGATCGCCAGCGTCGCGGACGTGAGCGACCGGGGAACCCCCTCCTTGGCTGCCATCACGACCCGCGCCGCGAACCCCGCGATCCCGGTCGGGAGGTACCGCGCCGTCTG
>DATKAS010000099.1:0-19249 GCA_035497855.1 Acidimicrobiales bacterium | reverse complement strand
GCGCGGGGACCTTCTCGACGAGCTCCTTGTCGGGTGCAGCGCCGAGCGCGTCGTTCACCGTCGAGAACGCGAGGCGGAGGGCGATGAACACCGTCGCGTCGAAGATCGCTTGATCGTCGAGGCCAACGGCTCGGAGCGCGTTGACGTCGGAGGGAGTTGTCGCGTTCGGATCACGAACCACCTGACGAGCCCAGGAGGCGAGCGCAGCCTCGCGCTGTGAGAGCTCCGAAGGCGACCCTCCCGCGATGAGGTCGGCAGCCGTCTCGGCGTCGCTCAGACGCGACAGGCGGGTGCCCCAGGCGAGCGAGCAGTACGAGTCACCGCGTTGCGACGCCGTCGCCGTGACGAGCACGGCGAGGTCGCGCTCGGTGAGCGTCGACCCTTCGACCAACGCACCCCGCGTCGACACATAGCCATCGAAGACGTCGGGACGCCGAGCCCAGAGGCGCAGGTAGTTGGCGACGTAGCCGTCACCCGCAAGGGAGTCGGCGAACAGCTTCTCGCTCCCCTCGCTCTGCGGTCCGGGCCCCAGGAACGTGCCTTGCTCGTCCATGTACCCATCCTCGCCCATTTTTCGTGGGTGGGCATCAGGCCGGCGCACGGCGTCAGGCCTTCTGCGCGATGCCCTCGTACATGTAGCCGAGCTTCTTCGGCCCCTTGACGTAGTAGCGCTCGATCTTCGTCACCTCGAGGCCACTGGCGTTCAGCAGGTCGAGGATCGGGCGGTTGAGGTGACAGCCACCGCCGAGGCGCATGTTCAACGGGGTCCATCGGTCCTGGGATCGAGCCACCTTTTCGTCGGGCGAGCGCCCGTGCTCGACGAAGTGGAACGCTCCCCCGGGCCGCAAGACACGCTTCACCTCGCCGAGCGCGGCGTCCACCTCGGGGATCGTGCACAGCGTCCACGTCGACAGCACGTGATCGGCGGACTCGTCCTCGAGCGGCAGCTGCGCGCCGTCGAGCCCGATGAAGTCGATCGGTACACGGCTCGCAGACACACGCGCTGAGGCCAGCCGCTTGCTGACCTCGGACGGCTCGATCGCGATCACCCTCGCAACCGCCGAGGGATAGAAGGGCACGTTCAGCCCCGTGCCGAACCCCACCTCGACGACATCGCCGGAGAGCCCGCTTGCCGCCCGCTCGCGCATCGGGCTCATCCGCTTGCTTCCGCACGCGACGTTGGTGATTCGAGGAACGACGTTCTCGCTGTACCACCCCATCACGCACCACCTCCCCACCGTGCCGACGCACCGCCTTGGCACACACGTAGGTTGTCACGATCGACGAAAGCACAGTCCAGCGCCTCGCTGACGAGTCGGATCTGCGCGACCTCATCCACCGGTACGCGCTCGGCCTCGACACCCGAGACTGGGAGCTGTGGCGCTCGGCGTTCACGGACGAAGTCATCATCGACACGAGCGACTACGAGCCCGAGCCACCGCCTCGCCGCTTGCCGGTCGACGCCTACGTCTCGTTCACGAGCCGGTTGTTCGCAGGGTTCGAAGCGACGCAGCATCTCATCGGATCGCATCGGTTCGTGATCGACGGTGACCACGCCACGATCACCGCGCACTTCCGCGCCGAGCACTGGGCGACGACAGCCCAGGGCGGTGATCGGTACACGATGTTCGGCACCTACCTCGACGAATGTGAGCGCACCGCGAACGGGTGGCGCATCGCATCGGTGAAGCTTCGCCTGCTTCGCCAGGAGGGCAACCGGGACGTCATGCGTCGCGCCGAAGCGCAGGCACGTCGACGCCGAACCTAGGTTGTCGCAATGGAGCTCATGGAGGTCATGACGAGCAGCGGCACATGCCGTTCGTTCACCGCGGACGACGTGGACGACACAGTGCTCAGCCGGGTCCTCGACGCGGCGCGGTGGGCGCCGACGGGCGGCAACCGCCAGGGAGTGCGCTTCGTGGCAGTGCGTGATCGTGCGAAGCGGGTGCAGCTCGCGGAGTGGTATCGCGAGGTCTGGCAGCCTTACGCGGAGCGCTCTCGGGCGAGCCTGACTCGGTCGGGCGCGCCCACGGGCATCCTCGATCGGGCGCAGCACTTCGCCGACCATCTCGAAGATGTCCCGATCCTCCTCGTGGTGTGCGCGCAGTGGGATGCGATCTACCCGACCGACCACGAGCTCGGGCGCATCAGCGTCGTGGGCGGCTGCTCGATCTACCCAGCGGTGCAGAACGTGCTGCTGAAGGCGCGGGAGGAAGGGCTCGGCGCTGCCCTCACGACCCTGCTCTGCCGTTACGAGCCCCGCGTGAAGGAGCTGCTCGGGATACCCGACGGCGTGATCACTGCAGCCCACGTCGCGCTCGGGTGGCCGGCCCGGCAACTCCCCCGCACGCTCAACCGCCGTCCCCTCACCGACATCGCATTTCGCGACACCTTCGGAGCTCCACTCACTCCGAGTAGCGCGTGAAGCCGCCGCCGGCCGTCGACTCTCACGAACCTCTCAGGCTCGTCTGACACGCCTCTCACAGCGAACGTCCAGGATGACCTCATGGCCGCCTCTACCCCCCTCCTCGACAACCCCGCCCAGCTCGTCGATGCTCAGCTCGTCGAGCTCGTCGTCGTCGCGCACAACGAGGTCCGCACGCTCGACGACTCTGTGCGGCGACTGCACGAGCACCTGACCGAGCACGGCGCGGCCCTCTTCCCGTGCGGATGGGCGGTGACCATCGTCGACCATGCCTCGACTGACGCCACCGGCGCGATTGCCGACCGCCTCGCGGCCGAGCTCGACCGCGTCGCTGCGATGCACCTGAGCGAGCGACTCGACCGGAGGGCGCTGCGGGCGCACTGGGTCGCGAGCCCGGCGTCGGTGGCCGCGTTCCTCACGCCCGCGCCCGACGCCGACCTGGGCGCGCTGCTCGCACCGCTCGCGACGCATCTCGCCGCCGCCCCGACGTCCCGTCCCGGCCTCACTCGCCGAGGCGCGCTCATGGCGGTCGGTGGCGCCGGCCTCGTCGTCCTGCTGGCGGCGTGCGGTCGCAACGGCTCGTCCAGCGCGAGCGCGACGACGGGCCAAGCGAGCCCGGCGAGCGCGAGCAGCACCGCTGCGGGCGCGACCGGGGCCGGTGTCGTGCTCGCTCCCGAGATGACCGAAGGCCCCTACTACCTCGACCTCGACCTCGTCCGCAGTGACATCCGCGAGGATCGAGACGGCGCCGCACTCGCGCTCACGCTCTCGGTGATCGACGTGAGCACCGGCTCGCCGGTGAGCGGCGCGGCGGTCGACATCTGGCACTGCGACGCGAACGGGCTCTACTCGGGATTCGTGAGCCAGAGCGCGGGATCGAATGGCGGCGCGAGTGACCTGACCGACGACGGCACGTTCCTCCGGGGCACGCAGATCTCGGACAGCAGCGGCAACGTCATCTTCACCACCATCTATCCCGGCTGGTACCAAGGGCGCACCGTCCACATCCACGTGAAGGCGCACGTGAAGGGGCGTGAGATCCACACCGGGCAGCTTTTCTTCGACGACTCGTTCACGGACGGCGTGTTCAGCTCGACGTCGCCGTACTCGGCGCGCGGCGATCGCACGACCCGCAACGCGGACGACAACATCTATGCCGGAGGCGGCGACAAGTCGACGCTCGCCGTGACGAAGGACGGCGACGGGTACGCGACGAGCCTCGCCATGGGAGTATCGGCATGACATGAGCGAGATCACGGTGCGACCCTTGGGCTACGTGCACTCCACGCGCTCCGCGGCTGAGGACGACGACTGGGATGCGGTCAGCACGACGATCGCTCTTGATCCCGACGCGGTCGACGAGGCCGCGACGCTCGGCCTCGACACCTTCTCGCACATCGAGGTCGTGTACGTGTTCCACCTCGTCGACGAGGCGACGGCCTGCCGAGGCGCGCGCCATCCCCGAGGGCGAGACGACTGGCCCCTCACCGGGATCCTCGCTCAGCGAGCGAAGGACAGGCCGAACCGCATCGGCGTCACGACGTGCCGGCTCGACGCCGTCGACGGCCTCACCTTGCACGTCACCGGGCTCGACGCCATCGACGGCACGCCCGTGCTCGACGTCAAGCCGGCGATGTCGGGGTTCGCTCCCCGGGGCGAGCTGCGTGAGCCGGCATGGGCACTCGAGCTGATGGACGGCTACTGGTGACCGACGGTCAGATGCCTGCAGTGTTCGTCGGCCATGGCAGCCCGATGAACGCCCTGGAGGACAACCGCTACACCATCGCGTGGTCCGAGCTCGCAGCCTCGATGGCTCGGCCTCGGGCCATCGTGTGCGTCTCGGCGCATTGGTTCATCAACGCGTCGGCCGTCACGGCGATGACCGAGCCGCGCACGATCCACGACTTCTTCGGGTTCCCGCCCGCGTTGTTCGACATGGAGTACCCGGCGCCCGGATCTCCCGAGCTCGCGGGGCAGATCGTCGAGGTCGCGGCACCGCTGTGGGTCGGGCTCGACCACGACAGCTGGGGCCTCGACCATGGCACGTGGAGCGTGCTGGCGAGGATGTACCCCGAGGCGGACATCCCGGTCGTGCAGCTGTCACTCGACGCGTCGAAGCCGCACGAGCACCACTACGAGCTCGGCATCCATCTCGACGCACTGCGACGCGACGGAGTGCTCGTTCTCTGCAGCGGGAACATCGTGCACCACCTCGGCAAGATCGACCCATCGAAGCCCGAGTCCGGCTTCCCCTGGGCCGAGCGATTCGACACGCGAGTGCGCGAGATCATGACCGAAGGCGCACCGAGCGAGCTGCTCGGGCTGCGGTCGCACCCTGACTTCCCACTCGCCGCGCCGACCCCTGACCACTACCTCCCGCTGCTGTACCTCGGTGGCATTGCTGACGCTGCCGGCACGAAGGCCGAAGTGGTGATCGACGGGTACGCCTACGGCTCGCTCTCGATGACGTCGCTCCTGGTCGCCTGAGCACCCACGAGGATGTCGTCGGCGATCGTGCCGGGATCCTGCAACGGGCCGAAGTGCCCGAGGTGCGCGTAGCGAATCAGACGGGCGTTGCCCATCGCTTCGGCGAGCGGACCTCCGAACAACGTCGAGGTCGGCTCCTCGTTGCCGACGCCGATCGTCGTCGGCGTCCTGATCTCACCGACGCGGTCGAGCGTCATCTTCGTCTCGCACTCGAAGGTGCGGGCCTCGCTCTCCGGTCGGCACTTCAGCCGCACCGTGCCGTCGGGGAGGTCCTCGAAGCCGTGCTGCACGTACGCCGCGAGCGCGTCGGCTCGGAGCCAACACAGCGGAGGGCGCGACGCGTATCGCCACAGCGCGTCCGGCCTCGAGGGGAACACATCCCGCCGTCGGCGGGCAGCGTCCGACATGAGGTTGGTCCGCTCGGAGGCGTACGCCTCGGTGAGCACGATCGGCTCGAACAGGTACGCCGTACGGAGCAGGCCGGGCCGGACGGCCTCGGCGATGAGCAGCGATGCGCCGCCGAGTGAATGGCCCATGCCGTCGATCCGGTCGACACCGAGGGCATCGACGGCGGCGAGCACATCAGCCCCCATCCCGGCCCACGCGAAGTCACCGTCGTCCGGCTCCGACGAGTCGCCGTGGCCGCGGAAGTCGAGTGCGAACACGTGGAAGGAGGACGCGAGCGCGGCTGCGAGCGGTTCGTAGGCTCGGCCACACATGCCCGTCGCGTGGGCGATCAGGAACGGTGGCCCGTCGCCACCCAGGTCGTGGACGGCCAGGATGACACCGTTGGTGGACCGGACCCGCACGCCCCCTGTCCTACTACGCGATCGCTGCCGTACTGTCGATCACGTGGAGGTGAGGTCGAACGCGGAGCGGTTCAGCGGCTTCGCCGACCTCTACGACCGCGTGCGACCCACGCCGCCGGGGATCCTCGGCGAGATCCTGTGCACGTACGCAGCGACCGACCGACCCGCCGTGGTCGATCTGGGGAGCGGCACTGGTCTGTCGAGCAGGTGGGCAGCTCAATGGGCCGGGACCGTCGTGGGCATCGAGCCGAGCGACGACATGCGCCGCCTCGCCGAGTCTCAGACCCACGCCCCGAACGTGCGCTACGTCGAGGGCTGGGCCCATGCGACCGGCCTCGAGGCGGGATGTGCGGATGTGGTGATCGCGAGCCAGGCCCTGCACTGGATGGAACCGACGAGCACGCTCGCCGAGGTGGCACGGTTGCTGCGGGTGGGCGGAGTGTTCGCCGCGATCGACTGCGACTTCCCGCCGACGGTCGGTAGCGCGGCAGCTGAGCAAGCGTGGTCGGCGTGCCGGGCGCGCGTGAAGGCGTTCGACGATCGGCTCGCGAGCGGGGTGCGCGGCGATGACTTGCAGCAACCGCTGGGTGACGTTCCTCCGCTGCCCCCGGAGTTCATCCGCGACGCGCCACGTGGACGCGGGCGCAGCCTCGGTGTCACCTCATGGTCGAAGGACGAGCACCTCGACCGCTTCATCGCGAGCGGGCACTTCGAGTGGTGCCGGGAGATCGAATCGCACCATGTCGACGACGGAGACGCCGAGCGGTTCGTTGCACTGCTGCTCAGCCAGGGTGACTTCCAGACGTTGAAGAAGCACGGCGTCGACGAGGCGCTCGTGGGAGTCGACGAGTTCCGTTCGACGGCCCTGGAAGCGCTCGGCGACGCTTCCCGACCGTTCTGGTGGAGCTATCGCACGCGCATCGGCGTGCGATAGCCACGGGCTACTCCCCGGTCGCGCCGTCGATCCGCTCGCGGAGGAGATCTGCATGGCCGTTGTGGCGCGCGTACTCCTCGACCATGTGCACGAGGACCCACCTCAGGCTGTCGCCTTCCCGGTCAGGTCGAGTGTCGATGTCGTCGAGCGAGTGCTCGGCGATGATCGTGTCCGCGATCTCGCACTCGTGACGCCACGTGGCCATCGCTTCCTCCACATCGGCGTCGTCGACATCGAAGTCGCCGTCGGGAGCCACATCGGAGTAGTAGAGCGGCGGCGCGTGCTCGCCGGCGATCCCGCGGCGGAACCAGCCCCGCTCGACCTCGGCGAGGTGGCGCACGAGACCGATGAGCGACATCGACGACGGTGGCACGGCGCGGTCGCGCAGCTGGTCCGGCGTGAGGCCGTCGCACTTCAGCGCGAGCGTTGCCCGCTGAAAGGCCAGGAACGAGACGAGCGTCTCCCGCTCCGAGGTCCTCGGCGGCGGGTATTGGCGCTCGATCGGCATGCCGCGCAGTCTCCTTGACGGTCCTTCGCCGACTCGCGATGATTAATAGGATCGTTAACTGATCTTGAAATCAGCAAGAAGAACACGAGTGGAGGATGCCGAGATGCCGACGCCGTTCGATCTGGCCGAGACGTACATCCACCTGGATCTGCCAGACGCGATCGAGCTCCCGGTGACCCCCGACTTCTGGCACACGATCGACCGACGCGAAGACCTGTCCCGTGGCTATCTGATGATGGTGGCCCACATGGAGGCGACGGGCGCGTCGTGGGAGAAGCACCCCGCAGGCGAGGAGATCGTCTACCTCCTGTCCGGCGCGATCGACTTCGTGCTCGACATGCCGGATGGCGAGCACATCGTCGAGCTGCGCGCTCCTGCCGGGTGCGTCGTGCCTCGCGACACATGGCATCGCTCGGTCGTCGTGGAGCCCGGAGACATGTTGTTCGTGACGCCCGGCGAGGGGACTACTCACCGCCCACTGTGAGCTCGGCCGCGTCCATCATGCCGAGCAGCGCTTCGCCCGCGACCGCCGGCGAGTACAAGAAGCCCTGACCGACCTGGCAACCGAGTGCCTGCAGCGCTCGGGCTTGCACCTGCATCTCGACGCCCTCGGCGACGACCTGCAGGTCGAGCGCCTCACCGAGACCGACAGCAGCGGCCACGATCGCGCGGTCGTCGCGATCCGCGGTGACGCCGTCGACGAACGCTCGGTCGATCTTCAGCGTGTCGATCGGAAGGCGCTTCACGTGGCTGAGCGACGAGTACCCGGTGCCAAAGTCGTCGAGCGCCAGCGAGAACCCTTGGTCGCGGATCGCGAGCAGCACCTTGCGCACATGGCCAGGGTCGGCCATCGCCGCGCTCTCGGTGATCTCGATGCTGACCGTCGACGGCGCGACACCGTGCACTCGTGCGAGCTCGTCGAGCCGCGACGGCAACCCCGTGTGGCCGAGGTGCCGGTTCGAGAGGTTGATGCCGAGCCGAAAGGTGGGCAGCGTCTTCGCGCGGACGTCCGGCTCGGCGAGGAACGAGAACGCCTCCTGGAGCACCCACTCCCCGATCGCGACCGCGAGGTCCGAGTCCTCTGACACCGACAGGAACTCACCCGGCAGCAGGAGACCCCGATGCGGATGCGCCCAGCGCAGGAGCGCCTCAGCGCCGACCACCTGCGAGTCGGCGAGGCGCACGATCGGCTGGTAGTACAGGCGAAGCTCGCCGCGCTCGACGGCCTTGTGGAGGGCGTGCTCCGTGTCGAGCCGGCGCACGATGTCGGCCCGAGCGTTGTCATCGAACACTCGGACGCACGCCCGCCCAGCTGCCTTCGCTTCGTACATCGCGATGTCGGCGTTGCGCAGGATGACCTCGGCCGACTCGTTTGCGTGCTCCGAGACCGCGATGCCGACGCTCGCGGTGACCCGCAGCTCTCGGCCCGCGATCTCGAAGGGTGCCGAGCACGCCGCCAGCACGTGCTGAGCAACCATCTTGGCTCCGGCGAGGTCGACGCCCTCGCACACGACCACGAACTCGTCGCCGCCGAGTCGCGCGACGGGATCTGACGCGCGCACCGCACCGACGAGACGTCGCGCCACCGCGACGAGGAGCGCGTCGCCGACACCGTGACCGAGGCTGTCGTTCACGACCTTGAAGTGGTCGATGTCGATGAACAGCACCGCGACAGAACGTCCTCCGCCGAGGGCCCGCTCCTCGGCGCGCTCGAGGATGTGCAGGAACTGGGCCCGGTTCGGCAGCTCAGTGAGACGGTCGTGCGTCGCTTCGTACGTGAGTGCGTCCTGGAAGGCCCGCCGCTCGGTGACGTC
Source organism: Acidimicrobiales bacterium (assembly GCA_035497855.1). Lineage (GTDB taxonomy): Bacteria > Actinomycetota > Acidimicrobiia > Acidimicrobiales > DATKAS01 > DATKAS01. Next base: position 10,272 of record DATKAS010000099.1, on the reverse strand, counting down.
GCGGCCGTTGAGCACGATGCCGCCGACGTTCGGGTCGTCGGTCAGGTTCGTCGCTCGCACCTCGAGCCACCGCTTCGCTCCGTCGGAGCGCAGGAGCACGAGCTCGGCCGGCGTGGCCACCTCCTCGGTCGTCATCACCGCGTCGAGCAACGCACGAAGCACGTGCTGCTCGTCGAAGACCACATAGTCGAACAAGCACGTGCCCTCCACCCGCGAGGGCGGCGCACCGAGCAGCCGCTCGATGGACGGTGTCACGAACTCGACGAACCCGGCAGGGTCGACGATGGCGATGACGTCGGTCGAGCGGCGCACGAGCGACGCGAACCGCGCGGCCGACTTCCGCATCTCGTCCTCGCTGAATCGAGCTTCGGCGATGGCGTCGTCCGCGAGGTGGAGCGCGCGACGACGGCTCCGCACGAGCACGACCGCGAGCGAACCAGCGAGGAGGCTGAGGAGGAGTCCGCTGATGAAGACGATCAGGGGCGCCGTCCACGACGGTGATGGCGCAGGCGCGAGCGAGGTGACGCGAACTGTGAGGTGAAGCCCGAGGGAGTCGACGGTCGCGGTTCGCACATCTCCCAGCGTCAACGAGGTGGTCTGCAAGAGGTCAGGCGGCGCGACTCCGACGAGTGCGGTGCTGCGATCCTCGGGGCCTCCGTCGAAGAGGCTCAGACCGAGTGTCTGCTCTGTCGGTCGCTGGAGATCGCGAGCGAAGAGGTCGCCGACCACCACGACGCCCGCCCAGCCTTTGACCTCTCGCCGCCGGTCTTCCAAGGTGGTGGGCGTCGACCCGTTCGCGTAGACAGGCGTCACGACGACGATCGCGCGCGGGATGGTCCGCGAACCGACGTCCGCGCTGAGCTGGCCCACCGACAGAGGGATCGTGCGCGACGCGATCGGGTGGCCCGAGTCTCGGGCCTGCGTGAGCGCCTGCGCCGCGACGCTCACCGACTTCCCGTCGATCCCGATCATCGACGAGAGCGAGCTCGGCACGGCGCGTGCGACGACCCAGTACTCGTCTCGCTTGCCGGGCGGCAGCACCGCGAACGTCGGTGAGACCGCGAGCTCCTGCTGAGCGACGAACGAGTCGAGGTCGGACCCGCTCACCCGCGCGACGTAGAACTCGCCGATCACCCCCGGCTCGCGGCCGAGCACGTCGGGGAGCGCGAACTGGTCGTTCACCTCTGCTTGGCTCGGGATCTCGGTGCCCTCGTAGGTCGCCGCCTCGCCTTCCACGAAGGTGCCGATGTCGTCGAGACGGACACGCACGCCGTCCACGAGCGCCTCGACCTCCGACGTCCGCTCCGACTCGAGGGCCCGCTGGTCGTGGCGATACCAGCTGAGCCCGGTCACCGCCGCGACCACGATCCCGAACAGCACTCCGGCGCCGACGAGGAGCCCGGGCAACGGGCCGGCGGGCGAGCGCGGGGGCGCGCCGGCACCAGCTCGTCGCTGCGCGGCTCGAGTCACCCCGGACAGATCGGCCGCCGGAGCGGCCCGATGAGGCGCCGATCAGGCCGGCGGGGCGGGAGCGAAGCCTTCGGATTGGGCGATCGCGGCGCTCGGAAGGCAGATCACGAGCGGGAGCGGGACAGTGCCATACCGGGGGTCGCCGGGCTCGTAGAAGATCTTCTTGTCCCGGTCGATCTTGACCTCGCCCACGTTGCACGGGGGCGCCTGGGCCGGGTCTGGGGCGGTCGTGGTCGTCGTCGGGATGGTGGTCGGCACGGTGGTCGTCGCGAGCGTCGTCGACGTGGTGACCGTCGGGGCCACCGTCGTGGCGGCGACCGAGTCGTCGCCGCCGCACGCCGTCACAGCAGCGGCAAGGAGGACAGGACACGACAGACCGACGAGCAGGTGAGCGACACGACGCACCGAGGGATGATCGCAGTTCGCGCTCCGATCTTGAGCGCGACTCGATGACAGGATGGCCGGATGGAGCTCGAGCTCGTCTTGGATTGCGCTGATCTCGACCGCATGACCGCCTTCTGGACAGCGGCGCTCGGGTACGAGCACACGGGGTCAGCGGCGCAATACGCAGTGCTTCGAGATCGTGATCGGCGCCGACCGCGCCTGCTGCTGCAGCGGGTCGACGAGCCGAAGGCGGTGAAGAATCGAATGCACCTCGACCTCGCGACACCCGACATCGAGGCCGAGGCCGCGCGGCTCGAGGGCCTCGGGGCCACTCGCGTGCCCGACGGACATCTGTCCGAGCTCGGCACCGAGTGGATCCAGATGCTCGATCCCGAGGGCAACGAGCTGTGCGTGTGCAAGGAGATCGAGGACACGAGCCCCCGCCCCGCGCTCGGCGTCAGCCCGGCGCTGCGCAGCTACGTCGTCGACCATGCGCCGGCACCGGACGCGGTGGAACTGGCGCTCATCGACGAGACCACGGCGATGGGGCCTGTGTCCCGCTTCCAGATCGCACGCGACCAAGGCGACCTGATGCGGATCATCACGCGGCTCATCGGAGCCAAGCACGCGGTGGAGGTCGGCACGTTCACCGGGTACTCCGCGCTGTGCGTCGCCCGGGCACTTCCCGACGACGGCACGCTGCTGTGCTGCGATGTGAGCGACGAGTGGACGAGCATCGCCCGTCGGTACTGGGAGCAGGCAGGGGTCGCGTCGAAGATCGACCTGCGGATCGGGCCAGCCGTCGACACGTTGCGTTCGCTGCCCGACACGGAGCAGTTCGACCTCGCCTTCATCGACGCCGACAAGCCCAGCTACGCGATCTACTTCGACGAGATCGTCCCCCGATTGCGGCAGAACGGGCTGCTGATGGTGGACAACGTGCTCTGGGGAGGCTCGGTCGTCGATCCGACGGCCAACGACGAGAACGCGACCGCGATCAGGGCGTTCAACGACAAGGTCGCGTCCGACCCGCGCGTCGAGTCCGTGATCCTCCCGATCAGCGACGGCGTGACCGTCGCCCGCAAGCGCTGACCGTCACTCCCCGATCGCGGCCTCGATGGCGTCGACGAGCTCGGGTGCCTCCGGCGTGACGATCGGCGAGAAGCGAGCGATCACATCGCCGTCCGGAGAGACGAGGAACTTCTCGAAGTTCCAACGGATGTCTCCGCTGTAGCCCTGCGCATCGACTGTCTTCGTCAGCTCGTCGTAGATGCCGTGACGGTCACTGCCGTTCACGTCGATCTTCTCGAAGAGCGGGAAGGTGACCCCGTACGTCGTCGAGCAGAATGTCGCGATCTCCTCGGGCGAGCCAGGCTCTTGCGCACCGAACTGGTTGCACGGGAAGCCGAGCACCGCGAACCCGCGGTCGCGGTATCGCTCGTGCAGCTGCTCCAGCCCCGCGTATTGCGGCGTCAACCCACAGCGCGATGCCACGTTCACGAGGAGGAGCACCTTGCCCTTGTGCTCGCCGAGCGAGCTCGCATCGCCTTGCAGCGTGCTGATCGGGATGTCGTAGAGGGACGTGTCGTCGGCCATCGGCGAAGTCTCGCATTACCCTCACCTGGTGCCCAACCCGAGTGAGCGGTTCACCGAGCTGTTGACCGAAGAGGAGTGGGACGACCTCGCGGCGCTCGGGCGTCATCGCACGTACCGCAAGGGCCAAGTGATCTTCCGGGAGGGCCAACCGGGAGGCACTGTGCTCGCCATCCGCTCGGGCGTCGTCAAGATCTCGGTCGTCACCCCAACCGGTCGCGACATCCTCCTCGCCGTCAAGGAAGCCGGCAGCCTCGTCGGCGAGCTCGCGGCCATCGATGGGCGCCCCCGCTCTGCGACCGCGACCGCGCTCGATGCCGTCGGGGCCGTCGCCCTCCCCGATCACGCGTTCAACGACTTCCTCGACCGCCACCCGCGCATGGCGGTGCGCTTGCTGCGTACGCTCGCCGCGCAGATCCGCGAGGCGGCGACCCGCACGGCCGACCGCGACACCGGCGACACCACGAGTCGGGTCGCCCGACGCCTCGTGTCCCTCGCGGAGCGCTACGGCGAGTACAACGGACCAGTCGTCGAGGTGAACCTGCCGATCACCCAGGAGGACCTGGCCGGATGGGTGGGCGCCACTCGCGAGGCCACGAGCCGGTCGCTCGGCCGTCTGCGCGACCTCGGTTGCCTGAAGACCGGCCGGCAGCGGATCGTGCTGCTCGACGTCCCCGCGCTCAGGGGCCTCGCGACCCCCGCGTGACCGTCAGCTGAACTCGGGCTCCTCCCAGCTCGGGAAGATGTCCGGGAGGTCGGCGCTCACCTTCAGCGGGAAGGCAGGCGCGCGCTTCTCGAGGAAGGACACGACGCCCTCACGAGCATCCGCGCTCGCCCCGCGCGAGTTGATGCCCCGGGAGTCGACCCGGTGGGCCTGCATCGGATGGTCGACGGTGAGCATGCGCCACATCATCTGACGGCTCAGAGCGACGGATACGGGCGACGTGTTCTCCGCGATCTCCGACGCGATCTCATGCGCGGCCGGGAGGAGCTCGTCCGGCGGATGCACGCTGCGCACGAGCCCGGCCCGCAATGCCTCGGCCGCAGGGAACACCCTTCCCGTGTAGACCCACTCCGCGGCTTGGCTGATGCCGACGATACGGGGGAGGAACCAGCTCGAGCACGCCTCGGGCACGATGCCACGCCGCGCGAAGACGAAGCCGAGCTTCGCGTTCTCGGACGCGAGGCGGATGTCCATCGGCAACGTCATCGTGACGCCCACACCGACCGCTGGACCGTTGATCGCAGCGATCACGGGCTTCTTCGACGCGAAGATGCGCAGCGTCAGCATCCCGCCGCCGTCGCGCACCACGGATGTCGGGCCCGCCGGGTCGCCGCCGCCGCCATGCGCGAACGACTCTCCCCCGCCCGACAGATCCGCGCCGGCGCAGAACCCGCGTCCTCTTCCCGTGACGATCACGGCGCGGACATCGTCATCGGCGTCGGCTTCGTCGAACGCGGAGATCATCTCGTGCATCATCCGAGCAGTGAAGGCGTTCAGCTGCTCGGGACGATCCAGTGTGATCGTGGCGACTTGGTCTTCGACGGCGTACTCGATCTGCTGGTAATCGGTCACGCGAGAGGACGGTAGCGGGTGAGGCGCCTCAGACGTCCAGGTAGCTGCTGACCGCCACACCCGATCCGATGAAGCCGACGAGTCCGCCGACGAGCAGCAAGAGAAGGATCGTTCCGTTGACCTCCGCGTGCGAGACGGAGAAGTTCTTGAGGATCGCGAGGCTCTCCCCCTCGGTCACCCGCGATTCGACGAGGTCGTTGAGGAACCACACGGCCACGCAGGCGAGACCGGCCCCGATCAGGCCCTGTATGAGCCCTTCGAGCATGAACGGGACGCGGATGAACCAGTTCGAGGCGCCGACGAGCTTCATCACCTCGATCTCCTGCCGGCGCGAGAGCACAGCGGTGCGGATGGTGTTGATGATGAGCAAGCACGCCGCGACCAGCAGCACGACGGCCGCCCCGAAGATGCCGATCTGCATGAGCCGGGTCACCTTCATCACCGACTCCACGGTGTCCTTCGCGAACACGACCGACATCACCCCGGGCTTCTTTTCGAATTGCTTGCCGATCGCTGCGATGACATTCGGATCGCTGTTGCTCGGAACGACGCGCCACGACGCCGGAAGGATGTCGGGCGTGACGGTGTCGACCAGCTCGGGTGAGTTGCGGAAGAGCAGCTTGAACTCGTCGTACGCCTGCTGCTTGTCGACGAACTTGACCGACTTGACCTCCGGGTTGTCCCGAAGCTCACGGCCGACCGCGTCGGCCTGGTCTTGGGACACATCGGGCTGCAAGAAGACGATGAACTCGATGCCGCCCTGCCAGCGTGTCGTCGCGTTGTCGACTCCCTGACGGAGCAAGAGCGCCGCGCCGACGAGCGCGAGCGACACGCCGACGGTCAGCAGCGAGGCGATGGTCAGCGACAAGTTGCGCCGGAGGTTCTGAATCGTCTCTTGTGCGAAGTAATCGACCCGAAACGCCATGATCAGGCGTACACACCCTTGCTCTGGTCTCGGACGATGAGGCCGTGGTCGAGCTCGATCACGCGGCGGCGCATCGTGTCGACGATCGACTGATCGTGGGTCGCCATCACGACCGTGGTGCCCGTGCGGTTGATCCGGTCGAGGAGGCGCATGATGCCCACCGAGGTGTCGGGGTCGAGGTTCCCGGTGGGCTCGTCAGCGAGCAGGATCAGCGGCCGGTTCACGAACGCTCGCGCGATGGACACGCGCTGCTGCTCGCCACCCGACAGCTCGTTCGGGAAGTTGTCGATCTTCTTCGACAGGCCCACGAGCTCGAGGATCGCCGGCACCTGGGTCTTGATGACGTGCCGAGGGCGTCCGATGACCTCGAGCGCGAACGCCACGTTCTCGTACACGGTCTTCGTCGGGAGCAGCTTGAAGTCCTGGTAGACGCAGCCGATGTTGCGACGAAGGTGGGGGATCTTCCAGGACGGGAGCCGGTTGATGTCCTTGCCCGCGACCCAGACCTCGCCGTCGGTCGGCGACTCCTCCTTGTTGAGGAGGCGGATGAACGTGGACTTCCCGCTGCCGGAGGGGCCGACGAGGAAGACGAATTCACCCTTTCCGATGTCCGCGGACGCCTCTTTCAAGGCGGTGACATCGCCCTTGTAGATCTTCGTGACGTTGTCGAGTCGGATCATCCTGACCTGCGGGGATGTCGGGATCGGGGCGTGCGAGACGGGCGACCGCCCAACCCATGAGTGCCTCAGAACCTACCAGTCGCCCCCAAGCCCCCCGAGTCACCCTCGGTGACGGCCCACCTCCCGGCGGGGACGTCACTCGGTCGACGCGGCGCGCTTCCAGCGGAGGTAGGCCTCCATGAGGCCGTCGAGATCGCCGTCGAGCACGCCTTGCACGTTGCCGACTTCGAAGCCGCTGCGGAGGTCCTTGACGAGCTGATACGGCTGCAGCACGTACGAGCGGATCTGCGATCCCCAGCCGACGTGCGCCTTGGGGCCCGAGATGGCCTCGAGCTCGGCGTTGCGGTCCTCACGTGCCTTCTCCGCGAGGATCGCGCCCAGGTTCGCGAGCGCCTTCGCCTTGTTCTGGTGCTGGCTGCGCTCGTTCTGGCACGAGGTGACGATGCCCGTGGGTAGGTGCGTGATGCGCACCGCCGAATCGGTGACGTTGACGTGCTGGCCGCCTGCGCCCGACGACCGGTACACGTCGATGCGCAGGTCCTTGTCGTCGATCTCGACTGCGGCGACGTCGTCGAGCGCGGGCACCGCGTTGACCGCGACAAAGCTCGTCTGGCGCCGCGCATTCGCATCGAACGGGCTGATCCGCACCAGACGGTGCACGCCGCGCTCCGCTTGCATGAGCCCGTACGCGTAGCGGCCGTGCACGACGAAGTTGGCCGACAAGATGCCGGCCTCTTGCCCTTCGGACACCTCGTCGATCTCGAGCTCGAACCCGCGGCGCTCGGCCCAGCGCGAGTACATCCGCAGCAGCATCTCCGCGAAGTCCTGGGCGTCGGTGCCGCCGTCCTTCGCGGAGATCGTGCACACGGCGTCGCGCTCGTCGTGCTCGCCGGTGAACAGCGACCGCAGCTCGAGCTGGTCCAGCGCGGTGGTGAGGGCCGCGACCGCTTCGGCGATCTCACCCTCCTGGGTGTCGTCGCCTTCCTCACGAGCGAGGTCGTGGAGCACCTCCGCGTCCTCGAGCCGAGTCGAGAGGCGATCGAAGGTGTCGAGGTCGTCACGCAGCGACGCGTACTCCGCGTTCACCGCCTTGGCCCGCTCCTGGTCGTCCCAGAGGTCGGGCTTGGAGATCTCGACCTCGAGCTCACCGACTCGCGAGCGCGCCGCATCGATCTTCAGGTAGGCGCGGGCCTCGTCGAGGCGATGGCGGAGCGCGCCGAGATCGTCGGAGAAGTCACGCATGCGGGACTCGGGTCAGCGCCCGTGGCAGAGCTTGAACTTCTTGCCCGAACCGCATGGACAAGGGGCATTGCGCGGGGTCTTGTCCCAGTCGGACTTCACGACGGGTGCCATCGGTGCCGGCTCGGCGGTGGCGACCGCCCCGACATCGTCGCCATCGATGGAGCCATCGGCGATCGCCGCCATGGCGGCGGCCCGCATGCCACCGGTGCCCTGCACCGGGTCGTCAGCGGCGGAGTACTGCACATTGTGGACGTCGCCCTGCGGCTGCTCCTCGTTGACGACGACCTGCACGTGCATGACATAGCGCACGAAGTCCTGCGCGATGCCGTGCATCATCTCGGAGAACATCGAGTAGCCCTCTCGCTGCCACTCGACGAGCGGGTCCTTCTGGCCCATCGCCCGAAGGTTGATGCCCTCCTGCAGGTAGTCCATCTCGTAGAGGTGCTCACGCCACCGCTGGTCGATGATGCGCAGCATCACCTGACGCTCGACCTCGCGCATCGAGTCGAAGCCGAGGTCGGCCTCGCGCTCCTCGTAGTGCGCAGTGGCCTCGGCCATCAGCATGTCGTACATCGCATCGGTGGATCCGGCGTCGCGGAGCTGCTCGGGTGCGATCTTCGATGGCCAGAAGGTCTGGATCTCGGTGACGAGACCGTCGAGATCCCACTCTTCTGCGAACTCGGCGACGCAGAACGTGTCGATCGTCGTGTCGACCGCATCAGCGAGGTACTCGACGCCTTCTTCCTTCAGGTCGGCGCCTTCGAGGATCTGATCGCGGCGCTTGTAGATCACCTTGCGCTGCTCGTTCATCACCTCGTCGTACTTGAGGACGTTCTTGCGGATCTCCGCGTTGCGCTGCTCGACGGTGGTCTGGGCGCGCTCGATGGCCTTCGTGACCATCTTCGCCTCGATCGGCACGTCGTCAGGAAGCGCCCGGCCCATCACCCAGCTCATCGCACCAGTGGCGAACAGCCGCATGAGCTCGTCTTCGAGCGACAGGTAGAACCGGCTCTCGCCCGGGTCACCCTGCCGTCCTGATCGACCGCGCAGCTGGTTGTCGATGCGCCGGCTCTCGTGGCGCTCGGTGCCGAGCACGTAGAGGCCACCGAGCTCACGCACCTTGTCGCCTTCTGCGCGGCACTCGGACTCGTGACGTTCGAGCTGACGAGCGAACAGGGCCGCACCCTCCTCGCTCTCCGGGTCGAGGCCCTCGGCCAGCACCTCACGGGTGGCGAGGCCTTCCGGGTTCCCACCGAGGAGGATGTCGACGCCGCGACCCGCCATGTTGGTCGCGACCGTGACCGCACCGAGGCGGCCGGCTTGAGCGACGATGTGTGCCTCACGCGTGTGCTGCTTCGCGTTCAGCACCTCGTGAGCGACGCCCCGCTTCTGCAACAGCCGCGACAGCTTCTCCGACTTCTCGACGGACACGGTGCCGACGAGCACCGGCTGCCCGCTCTCCCACCGCTCGACGAGGTCTTCGACGACGGCTTCGAACTTGCCGTCCTCCGTCTTGTAGATGAGGTCCTGCTGGTCGACGCGGACCATCGGCCGGTTCGTCGGGATCGGCACGACCTGGAGGTTGTAGGTGCTCGCGAGCTCGGAAGCCTCGGTCTGCGCGGTGCCCGTCATGCCGGCGAGCTTCTCGTACATGCGGAAGTAGTTCTGGAGCGTGATCGTGGCGAGGGTCTGGTTCTCCTCTTTGATCTTCACGCCCTCTTTGGCCTCGACCGCCTGGTGGAGGCCCTCGGACCACCGCCGCCCTTCGAGCACGCGGCCGGTGAACTCGTCGACGATCTTCACCTCGCCGTCGCTGATGATGTAGTCCTTGTCGCGCTTGTACAGCTCCTTGGCCTTCAGGGCGGCTTGGAGCTGGTGCACGAGGTTCTGGCTCACCGCGTCGTAGAGGTTGTCGACGCCCAGCGCCTGCTCGACCCGCTCGATGCCTTCCTCGGTCGGTGCAACGGTGCGCTTCTCTTCGTCGACGTCGTAGTCGCGCTCGTTCTGGAGGCCACGCACGATGCTCGCGAACCGGTAGTAGAGCTTCGCCGCATCGGCGACACGGCCGCTGATGATGAGTGGCGTCCGCGCCTCGTCGATGAGGATCGAGTCGACTTCGTCGACGATCGCGTACACGTGCCCGCGCTGCACCTTGCCGGCGAGTGACGTCGCCATGTTGTCGCGGAGGTAGTCGAAGCCGAACTCGTTGTTCGTGCCGTAGGTGAGGTCGCAGCCGTACTGCGCGCGCTTGTAGTCCTGGTCGAAGTCGCCGGGGATGATGAGGCCGACGTCGAGGCCGAGCCAGCGGTGGATCTGCCCCATCCACTCGGAGTCGCGGGTGGCGAGGTAGTCGTTGACGGTGACGAGGTGTACGCCGTCGCCGGTGAGGGCGTTGAGGTAGG
>DATKAS010000098.1:0-2629 GCA_035497855.1 Acidimicrobiales bacterium | reverse complement strand
ACTTCCCGCATGGCACCTCGGGCGCGCACACCACGACCTTCACGTCCGGTTTGGCGAGATCGGCCACACCTGCGATCCCCGCCGGGTTGCCTTTGGGCACGATGATCGCCAGGGAGTTCGTGGCGAACACGACGGGCTCGGTGCCGTTCAGCCCAGCGCTCGTGAGCTTGTCCATGTTCGCGGTGTCGGCCGAAGCGAACACGTCCGCCGGCGCGCCCTGCGTGATCTGCTGCACCAACGCGGACGAAGCGTCGAAGCTGAACGTCACCTTCGTGTCGGGGTTTGCCTTCGTGAATGCCGCACCGATCTCGTTGAACGAGTCAGTGAGCGATGCAGCGGCGAAGACCGTGATGTCGCCGGAGACAGGAGCTGCCGTCGACGGAGGCGAGCTCGAGGCAGCGGACGACCCCGTCGAGCCCGTCGTCGCCGGAACACCGGTCGACGCGGTCGACGACCCGCTGTCGTCGCCGCACGCCACACCGACGAGGAGCAGGAGCAGAAGGAGGGCCAGCAGAGACGATCGCTGACTGCGCATGGCGGCGGACCGTACCAGACTGATAGTCAGCAGTTGAATATGTAGTCCGCGGCTGACTAGGTCGCGGCTGAAGCCGCGTTCACTCAGTCAGCACCGAGCAGCTCGACCCGCGGAGCGAAGATCGGGGCGCCGGCGAGGTCGCAGAGTGCGTCTTGTCCAGTGAGCGAGTTGGGGCCGGCAGGGCCCCACCAGTTCGAGAGCAGCACGAGCGTCCCCTCGAGCATGTCGTCGCCGAGCTCGGCGTCGACCACGACTTCGCCGTGCTCGTTGCGCAGCCGCACCGGAGTGCCGTCGGCGATGCCGAGTCGCGCAGCGTCGGCAGCCGCAATGCGCACGCGCGGGGCACCTGCCATGTGCGCGAGCCGGGCGTGGTTGACGAACGTCGAGTTCAAGAAGTGATGCGACTTCGGCGTGAGGAGGGTGAAGCGCCCGTCGTCTGGAATGGGGTCACGACCGTCGGGAGCCGGAAGGTGCCGCGGGCTCACCTTGATCGTCGAGCCCGTGCGTCTGCCCTTGGGCACCTTGGCGAAACCCTGGTCGCGCAGCTGCTCGACGACGTCGTCGGGATAGGACGCGAGGTAGGTCGCGAGCAGCGCCTCGTCGTCGTCGGCGAACGCCTTGTCGGTGAACAGTGGGTCGTCCTCCGCCATGGTCGCCGCGAGCATCCGAAAGATCTCGGTGTTCGGCCGGGTCTGCCCACGCGGCGCGATCGCAGGCTCGTTCAGCGCGAGGTAGTAGTGCCCCCAAGACCACAGGACGTCGAGGTGCTCCAACTGCGTCGTCGCCGGGAGCACCACGTCCGCGTAGCTCGCGGTCTCCGTCATGAACTGCTCGAGCACGACGGTGAAGAGGTCGTCGCGGGCGAGGCCGGCGCGGACAGCCCTCGAGTCGGGCACGACGACCGCCGGGTTGCTGCTGTGCACGACGAGCGCGGTGAGCGGCGGGTTCTCGTCGAGGGTGCCCGCGAGGGCGTTGCCGAGGAGCACCATGTTGACGTTGCGCTGTGGCCGCCCGCCGCGCAGCTCGGGCTTCGCCATCTTGGCCTCGGGTTGGGCGAACGCGCTCGCCGAGTGCACGAGCACTCCCCCGCCTGGATGCTGCCACGCACCGGTGACTGCCGGCAGCAAGATCGCGGCGCGCACGCCGGTGCCCGCATCGGCGTGGCGCTGTGCCCCGGGGCCGACCTTGAGGAACGTCGGACCCTCGGCGAGCAGGCGAGCGAACCCCGCGATCTCCTCCTCCCGCAGCCCCGTCGCCGCCGCGGCGCGCGGCAACGGCCACTCGGCAGCGCGGGCACGCAGCTCGTCCGCTCCGTCAACGTGCTGGGAGAGGAAGGCTTCGTCGGCGAGGCCCTCCGCGAACAGCACGTGCATCGCACCGAGCGCGAGTGCAGCGTCGCTGCCGGGGCGCAACGCGAGGTGGATGTCGGCGGCCTTCGCGGTGCGAGTGCGCACTGGGTCGACGCACACGATCGTCGCGCCGCGCTTTCGCGCGTCGAGGAAGAACTTCCAGAGGTGCAGGTGAGTGGAGACCATGTTCGCTCCCCACGCCACGACCGACCTCGCGTCGACAGCGTCTTCGATGTCGGCCGCAGGCCATCCGCCGTACGTCATGCCCCACGCCGTCGCTCCGGCGGCAAAGCAGATGGTGCCGTCGATCTTCGCGGCACCGAGCGCGTTGAAGAACCGCGCGTCCATCGACGGGCCACCCTGCAGGGCACCCGCTGTGCCCATGTAGCTGAACGGCAGCACGCTCGTCGGGCCACCGCGCTCGACTGCCGCGCGCAACCCGTCGCACGCGACACGAAGCGCTTCACCCCACGTGGCCTCGCGGAAGGAACCAGTGCCCTTCGGACCGCTGCGCACGAGTGGCGTCAGTAATCGGTCTGGGTGATACGTGCGCTCCTCGTACTTCTGCACCTTGATGCAGAGGTGGCCCGCAGTCACCGGGTGATCGGGGTTGCCGTGCACGCCGGTGACGACGCCGTCCTCGACGTCCGCGACCCACGCGCAGTTGTCGGGGCAGTCGTGCGGGCACGCCCCTCGGACCTGAATGGGTGCCACGCCGCATTCTCGCGCTCCGCGGTCTGTCTCG
>DATKAS010000097.1:0-2560 GCA_035497855.1 Acidimicrobiales bacterium | reverse complement strand
TATGCGAAGCACCTCGAAGACGCAGCCTTGCCCAATGTCGACGGGATCGTTGCTGCGATCGAGGAGGTGCGCCGCCTTGGGTGAGTTCCGCATGCCCTCCCTCGGCGCCGATATGGAAGCCGGCACGGTCATCGAGTGGCTCGTCAAGCCAGGCGATGCGGTGAAGCGCGGCGACATCGTCGCCGTCGTCGACACCGACAAGGCCGACATCGATGTCGAGATCTTCGAGACGGGCGTCGTCGACGAGCTGCTGGTCCCGATCGGCGAACGCGTGCCGATCGGCACGCCGCTCGCACGAGTGCGCACGAACGGCGCCGCTCGCGCAACACCTCAGCCAGCGACACCCGAGCCACCTCCCGCGACAGCGATCGTCCATCACGAGGAAGCCGACACCTACTCGCCCGTGATCCGCCGCCTCGCCCACCACCTCGGCGTCGATCTCGGGGCTCTCGAGGGCACCGGTCCGAACGGTCGCATCACTCGCGCCGACGTCGAGCGGGCGGCTGCGCCAACGGTCGCTGCGCCAACGGTCGCTGCGCCAACGGTCGCACCGCCCACAGCTGGTCGGGCGCTCGCGAGCCGGCGGGCGATCGCGGCGCTCATGAGCCGAGCGAACCGCGACATCCCCCACTACTTCGTCTCGACAGACGTCGATCTCACCGTCGCGCTCGCCTGGCTCTCCGACGAGAACGAGTCGCGTCCGATCTCCGATCGAGCCCTGCCCGTCGTCCTCCTGCTGAAGGCGACAGCGCTCGCAGCCAGGAAGGTCCCGGAGCTGAACGGCTTCTGGATCGATGACGAGCTCCACCCCGCCGACAACGTCCACCTCGGCATCGCGGTCTCCTTGCGAACCGGCGGCCTCGTCGCGCCGGCGCTCCACGACGTCGACACCAAGGACCTCGACACCCTCGTCAGCGAGCTGCGGGATCTGGTGCAGCGCGCGCGAAGTGGGCACCTGCGCAGCTCGGAGATGTCGGACCCGACGATCACGGTGACGAACCTGGGCGACCAGGGCGTCGACGAGGTGCACGGGGTGATCTACCCACCGCAGGTCGCGCTCGTCGGCATGGGACGCATCGCACCCAAGCCCGTCGCGATCGACGGCCTTCTCGGCGTGCACCCCGTCGTGCGGATCACGCTCGCCGGCGACCATCGAGCGACCGACGGCCACACGGGAGCGCGCTTCCTCACGACGCTCGATCGCCTGCTGCAACGACCGGAGGAGCTATGGACGCCCGCACCGCAGTGATCTCGTCTCTCTCCGTGATCGCGCCGGAGACCGACTTCGAGAACCTCGATCCCGACGCTGATCTCCGCGACGAGCTCGATCTCGACTCGATGGACTTCTTGAACTTCGTCATCGGGCTCCACGACCTGATCGGGATCGAAGTGCCCGAACGCGACTACCCGCAGATGCTCACCCTCGCCATGTGCGTGCGCTACCTCGACGCCGCACTCGCAAAGAAGTGACGGGAGGTCACACCATGGAGCTGATCCGCTGGTTCGGTGACATCAGCAAGGACGACGTCGCGCTCGCTGGTGGGAAAGGCGCGAACCTCGGCGAGCTCTTCCGAGCCGGGTTCCCAGTGCCCGAAGGCTTCGTCATCACGTCCGATGCGTTCCTCGCCGCCACCGAGGCGCTTCACCTCGTGCCCGACCTCGGCGACGCCGACCCGGCGACCCTGGACGCGGAGAGCGCGCGACTTCAGGCGGCTGTGGGCGCGGTGGTGCTGCTCGACGAGCTCCGCACCGCGATCCTCGATGCCTACGCGGAGCTCGCCCGACGCCAGGGGACAGACGAAGTCGCTGTCGCCGTGCGTTCGTCGGCGACGGCCGAGGACTTGAGCGGCGCGTCGTTCGCCGGGATGCACCGCTCGGTGACGAACGTGCGGGGCCCCGACGCGGTCCTCGCTGCCGTGATCGCGTGCTGGCGGTCGCTGTTCGAGGCGCGGGCACTCGCGTACCGGGTCGCGCAGCACATCGACGAGCGCCCGGCAATCGCGGTCGTGGTCGAGATCATGGTGCCCGCCGCCAGTGCGGGCGTCGCGTTCACCGCCGATCCCACCACTGGCGATCGAGCCACGCTCGTCATCGAGGCGGCCCCCGGCCAGGGCGAAGTCGTGGTCGGAGGACTCGTCGAGCCAGACACCTACACCGTCGGCCGCTCCCCTCTCGAGCTGCGCGACGTGCACATCGGCGTGAAGTCGCTGAAGGTCGTTGCCGACGGTGGGAGCGATCGCTCGGTGCCGCTCGACGATGCCGAGGCTCGGGCTCGCGTGCTCACCGACGACCAAGTGCTCGCCGTCGCGCGGCTCGCGCTCGACGCAGAAGCGCACTATGCGGCTCCCCAGGACGTCGAGTGGTGCTTCACCGATCGCGGTGAGCTCCGAGTGGTCCAGACCCGCCCGATCACGACGCTCACACCCCAGCTGCGCGGTGCCGGGAGCTCCGCTGCACCGCCGCTCGTCGAGGGGCTGGGTGCGAGCCCAGGCATCGCGTCAGGTGTGGTGCGGGTGCTGTGGAGCCCGGCCGATCGGAACGAGCTGCAGCCGGGCGAGGT
>DATKAS010000096.1:0-4710 GCA_035497855.1 Acidimicrobiales bacterium | reverse complement strand
CATCGCGTCCGATCCGTACGCAGCAGCCCTCCGTGGGTTCGTTCGGCGGCTCGGGCTCAACTCGTGTGTGGAGCTCACCGGCCCGGTGTCGGCAGGAGGGCTCGCCGCGCACTACCGAGCTGCCGATGTGTACGTCTGCCTCTCGGAGCACGAGGGCTTCTGTGTGCCGTTGCTCGAAGCGATGCACCACGGCGTGCCGATCGTCGCGTTCGGTGTCGCCGCTGTCCCCGAGACCCTCGGCGACGCGGGGATCTGCCTGCCCGACAAGACCCCGACGCTGGTCGCGCAGGCCGTCCATCGCGTGCTCACCGATGCCGCGCTCCGCGGCCAGCTGCTCGCCGCGGGCACGGGGCGCCTCCAGCTCTTCACGTTGGAGAAGACACGCGCCCGCTTCCTCGAAGCGATCGAGCCGGTGCTCACGTGAAGCTCGCGTTCGTCACGCCGCGATATGGCAGCGATGTCGTCGGCGGTGCCGAGCTCGGAGCGCGGCTGCTGGCCGAACGACTCGCGCGGCTCGACGGCTGGACGGTCGAAGTGCTGACCACCTGCGCTCGTGACTCATGGACGTGGGCGAACGACTACTCGCCCGGCCGTTCGGTCGAGAACGGCGTCACCGTGCATCGCTTCCCGACGATCCGGGAGCGCGACGCGGACTTCCGTCGGCGCACGCCGATCCTCCTCGCGGTGCCCGAGGACGTGAGCGACGCGGACGCCGAGGAGTGGATCGATCAGCAAGGTCCCGTCGCTCCCGCACTCATCGACGCGATCCGAGACAGCGATCAGGACCTGGTCGCGTTCACGCCGTACCTGTACCACCCCACGGTCGTCGGTCTCCCGCTCGTCGCCGAGCGCGCGGTGCTGCACCCGGCTGCGCACGACGAGCCGGCGATCCGCTTGCCCCTGTTCGACCGCGTGTTCGAAGCCGCGCGAGGGTTCGCGTTCTACACGGAGGGGGAAGGCGCGTATTCGGAGGAGCGGTTCCCCGCCATCGTCACGAAGCCCCAAGTCGTCGTCGGTCTCGGCATCGATCCTCCCGCAGCCATGCCGGTCAGTCACGGCATCGCCGCACTCGACGGGCGCCCGTACCTCCTGTGCCTCGGGCGGGTCGATCCGAGCAAGGGCACCAAGCTGCTCGCGTCGCTGTTTGCGACGTACAAGGAGCGGCGTCCAGGGCCACTCGCGCTCGCGGTCGTGGGCCCGGTGCAGCGGCCGGTGCCGGAGCACCCGGACATCGTGCAGGTCGGCGAGGTCGACGAGCAGACGAAGTGGGGGTTGCTGCACGGGGCCACCGCGCTCGTGTCGCCGTCCGCGTTCGAGTCGTTCTCGCTCGTGCTGTTCGAGTCGTGGGCGGCCGGTCGCCCCGTGCTCGTGAACGCTCGCTGCGCCGCCACCCTCGAGCACGTCACGCGGTCAGGCGGCGGCATCGCGTTCGACAATTACGCGGTGTTCGAAGCCGCGCTCGATCGGCTTCTCGTCGACGACGACCTGCGCGCATCACTCGCGACTGCAGGCGCTCGATACGCAGAGAGCTACCGGTGGCCCGCGGTGATCGAGCGGTACCGCGCGTTCGTCGAGCGCCTCGCCTCTACGCTGCCTGCCGATGCCTGACGACGAAGAGCTGGAGCGCACGCTCGCCGACCACTGGCAGCGGGTGCAGCAGCGCGGCACCTACTCGATCACGCTCGCAGCCCCGCTGGATGCCGTCGTGGAGAAGGGTCACTTCCGTGTCCCCGATGTCCCATCGACGTCGAAGGTGCCCGGTGGGGGAGCGATCCACTCGCTCGTGGGGAAGACGGTGACTCGCCACCTCACCGACCTCTGCGAGCAGCTCGACGAGTTCGCCCGTGCCGTGCACGGTGCCCTCGTCGCGATCGTCGAGGCGCTCGACGACCCGGTGCCACCCGAGGTGCAAGGTCGTATCGACGACGTCGCCGATCAGCTCACGGTGCTGCAACGCCAGCTGAACGCGTTGCGCCGTGTCGACGAGTGAGCCAGCCGCTCGTCTGGATCGGGTCGTTCGGCCCCGACGGCGGGGCGGAGCGGGTGATCGCCGCGTTCGACCTGCTGTGCACGTTCGACGATCCACTCGCCGAGCTCGTCATGGCCGGGCCCGCGCCGGACCCAGCGAACCTCGCCGCCCTTCGGCGCTATCGGGACGAGCTCAAGCTCTTCCGCCTGCGCTTCCACGTCGACCCGTCGCCCGCCGAGCGGGCGGGGTTGCGAGCCCTGGGCCCCGCCTGGCCGGAGGAACAGTGACGATGCGCATCCTCTATGTGGTGCCGCGGTACGGGCCGCTCGCGACCGGCGGCGCCGAAGGGGCGTGCCGCTCGTTCGCCACGCGCATGGCGGCCCGCGGCCATCAGGTCGAGGTCGTGACCAGCTGCGCGACGAGCTACCTCGACTGGACCGACACGCTCACCCCTGGCTCCGCGATCGAGGATGACGTGCTCGTGCACCGCCTCGCGTCGGCGGGCGCGCGCGACGTGCGCCGGTTCTCCGAAGTGTCGCTCCGAACGCTCACGGGCCGCCACCCGGCCCCGTCGCACGTGCAGCACGCATGGCTCGCCGAGCAAGGCCCGCGACTCGACGGGCTGAGCGATTGGCTCGGCGAGCACGCGGGCGACTTCGACGCCGGCGTCGTGCTGCCCTACCTGTACCTCCCCGCGTTCTGCGCCGTCACCTCGCTCGCCGGGCGCGTGCCGCTCGTGTTCCATCCGTGCGCGCACGACGAACCGCCCCTCCGTCTCCCCGTCTACGAGCGCATCTTCCGCTTGCCCGATGTGCTGGGCTTCTTCACCGAGGAGGAAGCCGCGGTCGTGCGGCGACGGTTCTCGGTCGATCGTCCTTCGGCGGTCACGGGCATCGGGGTCGAGGTCGACCTACCGCCTGCGACAGAGTTCACGGTCGACGGCCTCGATGATCGTCCGTACCTCGTGTGCGTCGGTCGCATCGATCCCGGCAAGGGCACACCTGAGCTCATCGAGTGGTTCGGCCGGTACAAGAACGCGCATCCCGGCTCGCTCGCGCTCGTGCTCGTCGGCGATCGTGCGAACGAGGTCGAGGAGCATCCCGACGTCTTCCTCACGGGCGTCGTCGGGGAATCCGCACGTCAAGCGCTCGTCGAGGGCAGCATCGCCCTCGTGCATCCGTCGCGGTACGAGAGCTTCTCGCTCGTGCTGATGGAGGCATGGGCGTCGAGCAAGGCCGCGATCGTCAACGCCGCGAGCCCCGTGCTCGCAGGCCACGCTCGACGCAGTGGCGGCGCACTCCCGTATCGCGACGAGGTCGAGTTCGGCGTCGTCGTCGACATGCTCACCGCGCAGCCCGCGCTGCGGCAGCGGCTCGGCGAGGCCGGCCGGCAGTACGTGCTCGACCACTTCCAGTGGGACGCCGTGCTCGAGCGCCACGAATCGCTGCTGGGCCAGGCGGTATCCTGCTTTCGGTCCCCCCCACCACAGAGGTAGTCGATGCCCCGCGCCCTCATCACTGGCATGACCGGCCAGGACGGCCAGCACTTGGCCGAATTCCTGCACACGAAGGGCTACGAAGTCTTCGGTCTCGTCAAAGGCCAGAACAACCCCAAGGCCGAGCTCGTGGCGCAGGACTTCCCGGCCGTCGAGCTCGTGAGCGGTGACCTCGCGGACCTCCCCTCTCTCGTCGCGACGCTCGAGTACACACAGCCGCACGAGGTCTACAACCTCGCTGCGATCTCGTTCGTGGCGCTGTCGTTCAAGCAGGCCGAGCTCACCGCGAACATCACCGGGCTCGGGGTGCTGCGCATGCTCGAAGCGATCCGCATGGTGGGCGGCTCCGAGAACAACCCGATCCGCTTCTACCAGGCCTCGTCGTCGGAGATGTTCGGGAAGGTGCGTGAGACGCCGCAGAACGAGAAGACGCCGTTCTACCCGCGCTCTCCCTACGGTTGCGCGAAGGTCTTCGGGCACGACATCACGGTGAACTACCGCGACTCGTACGGCCTGTTCGCGTGCAGCGGCATCCTGTTCAACCACGAAGGCCCGCGCCGCGGTCTCGAATTCGTGACGCGCAAGGTGACCAACGCAGTCGCGCGCATCAAGCTCGGGCTCCAGGACGAGATCTCCCTCGGCAACCTCGACTCGTCGCGCGACTGGGGCTACGCGGGCGACTACGTCGAGGCGATGTGGATGATGCTCCAGCAGGACACGCCCGACGACTACGTCATCGCGACCGGCGAGACCCACACGATCCGCGAGTTGCTCGAGCACGCGTTCGCGCTCGCCGGTATCGACGACTGGGAGCCGTACGTCAAGCAGGACCCGCGCTTCTACCGTCCGGCCGAGGTCGACCTGCTCATCGGCGACGCGTCGAAGGCGCGCAAGGCCCTCGGTTGGAAGCCGCGCGTCGACTTCCCCGAGCTCGTCCGCATGATGTACGAGAACGACCTCACGGCCGAGCGGGTCAAGGCCGGTCAGTAGCCGACTCGGCGCTCTCGCGCGCGCCGACGCGCGCGGCCACCAGCACCGGATCCCACACGGGTGAGAACGGCGGGGCGTAGCCGAGGTCGATCTGCTGGATCTCCTCGACCGTCATCTCGTTCCAGATCGCGGTGGCCAGCACGTCGACGCGCTTCGCGCCGCCCTCGCGCCCCGCGATCTGCGCGCCGAGCAGGCGGCCGGTCTCCCGTTCGATGACCACCTTCACGGTGATCGGCGCCGCCTCCGGGTAGTAGGC
>DATKAS010000095.1:0-18707 GCA_035497855.1 Acidimicrobiales bacterium | reverse complement strand
TCACTACCTTCTCCCGACGTGCCGCGGCTGGGGGTGAGCGCAGTGACGCTCAACGGCGTCCGCCTGTTCGCCGGCCCTGTCGACGACCCGCGTGCTCGTCGTGCGAGCGACGTGATCCAGCTGGTGCTGTCTGGGTTCTTCCTCGTGATCCTCGCGATCATCGCGGTGCCACCCACCACGATCGAGCGGACACTCATCACGTTCCTCGGGAGCTTCCCCGACTTCCTCGACGGGCTGTGGCAGGCGCTGTCCGACGTGCTGATCCTCGCGGCGATCGCTGTCGTCATCGCTTCTGCGGTGCGGCGTCGGCTCTCCCTCGTGCGCGACATGATCCTCGCAGTCGCCGTCGCGTTCGGCGTCGCGCTCGTCCTCGGCAAGATCGTCGAAGGCGAGTGGCTCCCTGCTTGGGACACTGTGCGCCAGGTCGGGCCGCCGCCGTGGTTCCCTGGCCTGAGGATCGCCGCGTTCGGCACCGTCCTCCTCACCGCTCGGCCCCATCTGAGCCGTCCGGCACGGCGGTTGAGCGTGTGGCTGGTCGCACTCGCTGCTCTGTCGGGCGTGATCCTCGGAGCGACGACGCCGACAGGCGCGATCGCGGCGGTGCTGCTCGCGTCGACAGCTGCGGCGATCGTGCACCTCGTCTTCGGATCGTGTGAGGGCAACCCCGGCCTCCCCGAGGTAGCGGCCGCGCTCGCGCAGCTGGGCGTCGATGCCCACGACCTCGGCGCCGCGGATCGTCAACAGGCGGGCCTGTTCCTCGTGAAAGCCCGAGATGCCGACGGCGCGCCGTTGAACGTGAAGGTCTACGGGCGTGATGCGCACGACACGCAGCTGCTCGCGACCCTGTGGCGCACGGTCTGGTACCGGGATCCGGGGTCCCCGCTCTGGGTGGGGCGCCGCCAGCAGGTGGCGAACGAAGGCTTCGTCACGCTGCTCGCCGCGCAGGCCGGCGTGCGGACCGAGACCGTCGTGACCGCAGGTGTCACGACTCGGGATGATGCGCTCCTCGTGCTTCGACCTGTCGGCCCGATCTGGGCCGACCTCGACGATCGATCGCACGACGAGCGCATCGTCGAGAAGCTGTGGGAAGCGACGCACCGGCTCCACGACGCCGGCATCACCCACGGCCAGCTCGACGACGAGCATGTGAGTGTCGTCACCGACGACGGTGGGGTCGAGGTGGCGTTCGTGGACTTCCGCGGAGCAGAGGTCGCGTCCTCGGACGACCGCATCCGCAGCGACAACGCGCAGCTCGTCGTGACGAGCACGCAGGCACTCGGTCCGGAGCGCGCCCTCGCAGCGGCGCGACGCGCCCTCGGTGACGAGGAGACGAACGCGCTTCTGCCGTTCCTGCAGCTCCCGGCCCTCACGAGGTCACAACGGCGCGCGGTGCGCCGCGACGAAGTCGACCTCGACGAGCTGCGGGACGCGGGCGCCGCCGACCTCGGCGTGGAGCCCCCCGAGCTCCAGAAGCTCCAACGCGTCACCAAGGGAACCCTGCTGCAAGCCGGGTTGATGGTGATCGCCTTCTTCGCGCTGTTCCGGGTCGTGAGCGGCATCGACTTCGACGAGCTCCGGCAGTCGCTGGGCGACGCGATCTGGTGGATCGTCGTCCTCGGCTTCGTCGTCGCGCAGACGCCACGCGTCACCCAATCGTTGTCGACGCTCGGCGCGTCGCCGATCCCTCTCCCTCTCGGGCCGGTCTACGCACTGCAGCTCGCCGCGTCGTACGTCAACCTCGCGATCCCGTCGAGTGCGGCGCGCATCGCGGTGAACGTTCGGTTCTTCCAGCGTCACGGATTGGCGACGGGATCGGCCCTCGCCGTCGGTGCGCTCGACGGGTTCAGCGGCTTCGTCGTGCAAGCGATCCTCCTCGTGTCGCTGCTGCTCTTCACGTCGGCGTCGCTCGACATCGACTTCAACAGCGCGGCGTCTGGCGCCGCCAAGCTGCTCGTCACGATCATCGTGGTCGTCCTGATCGTGCTGCTGCTGATCCTGATCGTGCCCAAGCTGCGGCGTTCCGCGATCTCGCGCGTGAAGAGCCTCGCGGGAGAGGCGCTGAAGGCATTCCACGGGCTGCGATCACCGCGACGTCTGGGACTGCTCTTCGGCGGGAACCTCGCGACGGAGCTGCTCTTCGCCATCTCGCTCGGCATCTTCGTGCGCGCGTTCGGCTACTCCATCGGTCTCGGCGACCTCGTGCTCATCAACGTGAGCGTTGCGTTGCTCGCGGGCCTGTTGCCGGTGCCGGGTGGCATCGGCGTGACCGAGGGGGGGCTCATCTACGGCCTCACCGCGGCGGGCATGCCCGAGACGACGGCATTCGCCGCGGTGATCTTCTACCGGATGGCCTCGTTCTACGTCCCCCCGATCTGGGGCTTCTTCGCGCTCCGTTGGCTCGAGAAGAACAAGCACCTCTGAGCTCGGCACACCTAGCCGGGACGAGGTCCTGGGACCTTCGCCTCTGCCGACCGACTGCGTGCTCGTGCGAAAACGATCACAGGGTCGGATCGAGAGGAGAAGACCATGAAGCGCAGGACGCTCGACATCATCTTCAGTGTGGGAGGCGTCGTCCTGGCGATGCTGTTGCTCGTGCTCGGCCTCGTCTTGAGGTCGAACGGCGTGTTCGCCCAGAACTACGTGCACGACCAGCTGTCAGCCCAGAAGATCACGTTCACTCCCGTCGCCAATCTCTCACCAGAGGAGCAGCAATCCAGCGGTCTGGTGAAGTACGCAGGGCAGCCGCTGACCACCGGGGCACAGGCCCAGGTGTATGCGAACGACTACATCGCAGGGCACCTCGCAGCTGTGAACGGGGGCAAGACCTACTCACAGACCAGCAGCGACGCTCGGGCGCTGCGGGCGCAGGCGACTGCGGCCCAGCAGTCCAACGACCCGAACGCTGCGACGCTCGACCAGCAGGCAACAGCACTCGAAGCCAAGGTCGACACCCTCTTCCGGGGTGAGACCCTGCGAGGGCTGCTGCTCACGAGCTACGGGTTCAGCATCTTCGGCGACAAGGCCATGATGGCTTCGTGGGTGTGCTTCATCGCCGCCCTGGTGCTGTTCCTCGCCTCGGCCGCCGGCTTCGCCCATGCCTTCCGGACCTCGAAGAACGAGGCGTTCGCCCCGATCGAGGGGGGATCATTCAGCGAGCCGGTCCCGGTCGCCTGATCTCCACGACCCCCAACGAACGAAGGGGCTGCCGAGAGGCGGCCCCTTCTTCGCGTCTCGGGGCGACGGGACGTAGCGGTTGTCAGCCCGTGCCAGATGGCAGCGGATGGCGCATGTCACATTGCGTCACGAAAGAAGTCCTGCCAGGCTACGAGCCGTGATCGAGACCGGCCTGCGCGAGCGCAAGAAGGAGCGCACTCGGCAAGAGCTCATGCGGTCGGCCCTCCGTCTGTTCGCCGATCGGGGGTTCGACCAGGTCACGGTGGAGGAGATCGCCGCCGACTGCGAGGTCTCGCCGCGCACCTTCTTCCGGTACTTCTCGTCCAAGGAAGACGTGCTGTTCGCGCAGAGCGACCGGTCGCTCGAGCGGCTGCTCGAGACCCTCCGCGACGAGCCGGCCGACCTCCGTCCCCTCGAAGCCCTGCGCCGGGCGATGCGCACGCTCGCGGGCGACTACGTCGAGGACAAGGAAGCCGTCGTCCTGCGCCACCAGATCATGACCGCCACCCCTGCGCTACGCACCCGGGCGACCGAGCGCCAGCACGGCTGGGAGGCGGCGGTCATCGAGCAGCTCCGCGCGGGTGGCCAAGCAGCACGCATGAGCGACCTCGATGTGCGGCTCGTCGTCGCTGCCTCGATGACCGCGCTCCGGGTTTCGATCGTCGTCTGGGTCGCCGACACGAGCGACGTCGAGCTCGAGCACATCATCGACACCACATTCGACCGGCTGCATCGCGGCCTCTGACCCGAAAGCCACGCACCTTTGCTCCTCCGCCTCCTTCGCTCCCACCTCCGTCCGTACCGAAACGTGTTGATCGCGGTCTGTGCGCTGCAGTTCCTGCAGACCGTCGCCACGCTCACGCTGCCAACCCTCAACGCGAAGATCATCGACAACGGCATCGCGACGGGCGACAACGGCTACATCGTGCGCGTCGGCGCGCTGATGCTCCTCATCTCGTTCGTGCAGATCTTCTTCGCGGTCGGGGCGGTGTACTACGGGTCGCGAGCGTCGATGGGGTTCGGGCGTGACGTGCGCAGCAACCTCTTCCACAGCGTGACCGGCTTCTCGACGCGAGAGGTCAACCAGTTCGGTGCACCGTCGCTGATCACGCGGATCACGAACGACGTGCAGCAGGTCCAGATGATGGTGTTCATGACCTGCACGCTGCTCATCGCCGCGCCGATCACTGCCATCGCCGGCACGGTGCTGGCCGTCCGCGAGGACGCAGGGCTGGCCTTGCTGCTGCTCGTCGCCATCCCGGTGCTGCTGCTCATCGTCGGCAACGTGATCGCGCGCATGGTCCCGACGTTCCGGGTGATGCAGGAGCGCATCGACGTGGTCAACCGCGTCCTCCGGGAGCAGATCACCGGCGTGCGCGTCGTGCGGGCGTTCGTGCGCGAGCCCGAGGAGACCGAGCGGTTCGACGGGGCGAACGTCGACTTGACCGCGACGTCGCTCCGGGCCGGCCGGCTGATGGCGCTGATGATGCCCAGCGTCATGCTCGTGATGAACGTCTCGAGCGTCGCGGTGCTGTGGTTCGGCGCGAACCGGATCGCCGACGGCACGCTCTCGCTCGGCGCCATGATCGCCTTCCTCACCTACCTCACCCAGATCCTCATGGCCGTCATGATGGCGACCTGGATGGCCGCCCTCATCCCCCGGGCCGCCGTGTGTGCCGATCGCATCCAGGAGGTGCTCGACACCGACAGCTCGGTGAAGGCCTCGCCGACCCCGATCACCGAGGTGCGCTCACGAGGGATCGTCGAGATGCGCAACGTGTCGTTCGCATACCCCGGAGCGGAGGAGCCGGTCGTGCGGGGCGTGTCGTTCACGTCGTTGCCCGGGCAGACGACCGCGATCGTGGGCAGCACCGGCTCGGGGAAGACGACGCTCGTCAACCTCGTGCCCCGCCTCTTCGACGTCACGGACGGGGAGGTGCTCGTCGACGGCGTCGACGTCCGCGAGCTCCAGCCAGACGTGCTGTGGAACCGCATCGGCTTGGTGCCGCAGAAGCCCTACCTCTTCGCAGGCACGGTCGCGAGCAACCTGCAGTACGGCAAGCCCGACGCCACCGAGGAGCAGATGTGGGAGGCCCTCGAGGTCGCCCAGGCCCGCGACTTCGTCGCCGCGATGCCCGGCGGGCTCGAAGCGTCGATCTCGCAGGGAGGCACCAACGTCTCCGGCGGGCAGCGCCAGCGGCTCGCCATCGCCCGAGCACTCATACGAAAGCCGGAGATCTACCTGTTCGACGACTCGTTCTCGGCCCTCGACCTCTCCACCGACGCTCGCTTGCGTGCGGCGCTGGCGCCCCGACTCACGCACAGCACCGTGATCGTCGTCGCCCAGCGGGTGTCGACGATCCTGACCGCCGACCAGATCCTCGTGCTCGACGACGGTGACCAGGTCGGGCTCGGCACCCACGCCGAGCTGCTCGACACCTGCCCGACCTACGCGGAGATCGTGGAGTCTCAGCTCCGATCGCAGGACGCGGCATGAGCGACACCGACCGCAGATCCGTGGCCGACGAGCCCGAAGAGCAGCAGATCAAGCAGCCCGTGAACGAGCGGGCGACCATGGGCGGCGGGCGCTGGGGCGCTGCCGGCATCCCCATGGAGAAGTCGCTCGACTTCTCGGGATCGGTGAAGCGCTTGCTCCGCCGCATGGGATCTGACGCGCCGCTGCTCGTCGTCGTCCTCGGGCTCGCGCTCGTCGGCGTGACCCTCGTCGTGTTCGGCCCGAAGGTCCTCGGCCATGCCACCGACCTCATCGTGCACGGCATCTTCGGCGGCGGCGGCATCGACTTCGGCGCGCTGCACCGCACGCTGGCGCTTGCTGTCGCGCTGTACGCGGGGTCCGCATTCCTCGTGTGGCTGCAGGGCTTCATCCTCGCCGGCGTCGTGCAGCGCACGATGTACCGGTTGCGCGGCGACGTCGAAGCCAAGCTCAACGCGCTTCCCTTGAGCTACATCGACAAGCAGGCACGCGGCGACCTGCTCAGCCGAGTCACCAACGACATCGACAACATCGCGCAGAGCCTGCAGCAGTCCTTGAGCCAGCTGCTGACGTCGACGCTCACGATCATCGGCGTCACCATCATGATGTTCACGATCTCGCCGCTGCTCGCGGTCATCGCGCTCATCACCATCCCGTTGTCGATGGTGATCATCAAGCAGATCGCGAAGCGTGCTCAGCCCAAGTTCATCGCGCAGTGGAGGCACACGGGCCTCCTGAACGCGCAGGTGGAGGAAGCCTTCACAGGGCACCAGATCGTCAAGGCGTTCGGCCGTCAGCACGAGGTCGAGGCACGCTTCCAGGAGACGAACGACGAGCTCTACAAGGCGAGCTTCGGCGCCCAGTTCGCATCGGGCGCGATCCAGCCGGCGATGATGTTCATCGGCAACCTGAACTTCGTCGCGATCGCCGTCGTCGGCGGCCTGCGGGTCTCGTCGGGAGCGCTGACCATCGGCGACATCCAGGCGTTCATCCAGTACTCGCGCCAGTTCACACAGCCGATCACCCAGGTCGCGTCGATGGCCAACGTCCTGCAGTCGGGCATCGCCTCGCTCGAGCGGGTGTTCGAGCTCCTCGACGCTCTCGAGCAGTCTCCCGACGCGCTGCCGCCGGCCTGCGTGTCACAGCCGCGTGGTCGGGTCGAGTTCGAGCACGTCACCTTCTCGTACGACAAGGACCAACCGCTCATCAAGGACCTGTCGCTCGTCGCCGAGCCGGGCAGCACGGTCGCGATCGTCGGCCCGACGGGCGCGGGCAAGACGACGCTCGTCAACCTGATCATGCGGTTCTACGAGCTCGACGGCGGGCGCATCACGCTCGACGGCGTCGACATCGCGCAGATGGGTCGTCGCGACCTTCGCGGCGAGATCGGCATGGTGCTGCAGGACACGTGGCTGTTCGGCGGCACGATCCGCGACAACATCGGCTACGGCAACCCCGACGCCAGTGACGACGAGATCGTCGCGGCAGCCAAGGCAGCGTACGTCGATCGATTCGTGCACATGCTCCCGCAGGGCTACGACACGATCATCGACGACGAGGGCGGCAACATCAGCGCCGGCGAGAAGCAGCTCATCACGATCGCCCGCGCGTTCCTCGCCGACCCCGCGATCCTGATCCTCGACGAGGCCACGAGCTCGGTCGACACCCGCACCGAGGTGCTGATCCAGAAGGCGATGTCGGCGCTGCGGTCGTCGCGCACCAGCTTCGTGATCGCGCACCGGCTCTCGACCATCCGCGATGCCGACACGATCCTCGTGATGGACGGAGGGCAGATCGTCGAGCAGGGCAACCACGCCGGGCTGCTCGCCGCCGGTGGCGCGTACGCCACCCTCTACAACGCGCAGTTCGCAGGCGCCGCCGTCGACCTCGTCTGACGCTCGGGGCGGCGCAGTGCGGCGCCCGGGTGCGCGCAGAACCGATTGCGGAGCGCAGCGACCGGAGCCGGCGGAAGCGAAGCGGACGGCGGCGACGTCAAAACGGTTTGCGCAGCTCGACGAGATGGAAGTCGGTGCGCAGCGCGCCGGAGTGCTGGTGGAACGGGAACGGCTCCGTGCGTCCGGTGAGCACGTAGCCGCGGCGCTCGTACCAAGCGATGAGGTTGTCGCGCAGGTTGATCACCACAGCGGTCATCCCTCGTGCGTCCCAGAGGTCACGGACCGCGTCTTCGGCGCGGGCCAGGAGCGCCTTTCCGAGTCCTGCCGTCTGCGCGCCGGGGTCGATGGAGAACATGCCGAAGTAGCCGTCGTCACCGTGCTTCTCGATGAGCACGCACCCGACGAGGGAACCGTCCTGCTCGGCGAGGAGGAACCGGGTGTCGGGCTGCGCGATCAGATCGTCGACCTCCGCGAGGCTCGTGCGCGGCCCGGTGAGGATGCCGGCCTCGCTCGCCCAACCCTTCGCCGACTCGGGCCCGCGGTAGGCGAGCTCGATCAGCGCGCGGACTGCCTCCGCGTCATCGGGAGTGGCGTAGCGGTAGGTCGGCTCGGCCATGGCGCACCATCGTCGCGTATGCACCGCGTATGTCAGGAGCGTCGTCTGAGCTTCGCGACCGCCGTGGACAGCCGGCCCGGCGCGAACGAGTCGCCGAGATGATCGGGAATCGTGAAGCTGGGCCGCTCGCCGTGCCGCTCCGAGTCGACGAAGCTCGTGAGCGTGCGCCGCGACAACGCCGCGACCACCCTGGCCGTCAGCTTGTCGTGCAGCATCAGCCATGACGATCGCTCGTTGAGCTCGCGCATGCCGCCGAGGAGGTAGCGAGTCCAGTCGGCCTTCGGGATCTCGAGCAAGTCGGCGGTCGAATCGCCGATGAACAGGCGCGTGGTCGACGCCGCGACGCCTCGCAAGGGACGGAGCACGATGAAGGACCGGACGAGGTCGATGAGCGCGCCCGTCATCGCCGCGCCGGCTTGGCTCCACTTCTCGTTGCGCCCTCGGATGAGCACCTCGAGCTCATCGAGCTCAGCGACGTCGATCGGGAGCAGCTCGGGGGTGATGCCGAGCAGCCACCCCACGACGTTCCAGAGATGGCAGTAGTCGCTCGCGGCCTGCGCGTCGTACGAGACGTGCAACCGATCCAGCACGTGCAGCAACGACGAGCTGTACGAGATCAGCGCGCCGAGGAGGTGCTGCTGATTGATCGGCTGACCCCACGCGGGATCCCATCGCGGCCACACCGACGGATCGGACGTGGGGACGACCCTCGGATCCGACAGCACGAGATGACGGACCCCGGCATGCATGAGCCGAACGAGGCGGGCCGTCTCGTAGCCGTGCCGTCCCGGTTCCAGCGCGCCAGGAGCTGTGACATCGAGCACGAACTGCGCGGACTCGAGGACCCGGCGCCGCGTGTCGGTCTCGAGACGAGCCGTGAGCGCGAGGACCTGCACCCCGTCGTGTGCCGCGTACGCGAGCGGCAGCGACGACAGGAACAGCCCGATCCCGAGCTGCAGGCCCCATTGCGCGAAGAAGGCGCTCCCCCGCTCGAGCCGCTCGACGTCAGCCCAGGCCGGAAGGGGTGGCTGCTCCCTCAGCCACGCCGCGACGTGGGGATCTTGCACCTCAGTGCCCGCATACCGCGCGGCCAGGGTGCAGTGGAAGAAGTCGGACGCGGGCCGTTCGAGGTAGTGCTCGGCGACGCGATCAGCCTCGGGATCGGTCTGTTGCAGCAGCTCGTCGAGCAGCGCTGCGTCGAATCGAGACAGGGCGTTTCCCTCCTACGTCAGACCCGGCGTCGGGCGAGCCGCGATCGTAGGTCCAGTACGTTTCCGCGATCGCCGAACCTGCCGACGATCGTCCGCTCCCGACCGGGGTGCTGAGCTTCCTGCTCACCGACGTGGTCGAGTCGACCGCGCTGTGGGAGCGCGCGCCGGTCCCCATGGATGGCGCCCTCGCTCGCCACGACGCCCTGATCATGGAGGCGGTCGACTCGCGGGGCGGGCTGCTCCTCAAGCACAAGGGGGAGGGGGACAGCACGTTCTCGGTGTTCGCGAGCGCGTCGGCTGCAGCGGCGGCCGCGATCGACGCACAGCGGGCGATCGCGGCCGAGCCGTGGGACGAGGCGACGCCGATCGCCGTGCGGATGGGCATCCACACGGGCGAGGCGTTCCAGCGCGGGCACGACTACTACGGCCAGACCGTGAACCGCGCCGCCCGCGTGCGGGCCTTGGCCCACGGCGGACAGGTGCTGCTGAGTGCCGCGTCCGCTGCGCTGGTCGAGTCCAACCTGCCCGACGGCACCGAGCTGCAGTTCCTCCGCAGCGAGCTCCTCCGCGGCACCGACAGGCTCGAGGCGATCCACGAGCTGGTCGACCGGCTCCGCCCCCAACCACCCGTCACGGGTCGACCCGAGATGCCGGCCGCACCACCGTCGCTTCCCACCGCGCTCGCATCGGCACTGCCGAGGGTGTTCGTCGGCCGCGGTGATCTCACCGACGTCGTGCACGAGGCACGCGCTCGTGCCGCTCGCGGGTCGGTCGAGACCGTGCTGCTCGGAGGCGAGCCGGGAGCGGGGAAGTCGAGCGTCGCCGCTGCCGTCGCGCGCGTCGCGCACGCCCAAGACTGGACGGTGCTGTTCGGCTCGTGCGACGAGCACGTCACGACGCCGTACGAGCCGTTCCGTGATGCGATCGCGCAGTACGTCGCGTGCGCGCCCACGCCGGTGCTCGCGGCACACGTCGCGAAGCACGGTGGAGAGATCGGGCGGCTGACATCGAACCTCGCCACCAGGATGGGTGCCCTCCCGCTCACCGAAGCGGACGACCCCGAGACGAGTCGCCGGCTGCTGTTCGAAGCCGTCGCCGACCTCGTCCAACGTGCTGCAGCGGATCGGCCGCTCCTCTTCGTCCTCGACGACATGCAGTGGGCGGATCGCAACACGTTGCTCCTCGTCAACCGGCTCGCCGTGGGGCGCGACGCGGAACGCCTCGTGATGCTCGCGACCTACCGCTCGTCGGAAGCGAACCACTCGGAGTTCGCGACGGTGATCGCGCAGCTGCGGGCGCTGCCATCGGTCACTGACATCGAGGTCGGCGGGCTCGGCCACCGAGCGCTGGTGGACCTGCTCGAAGCCGGCGCCAGCCAAGCCCTCGGCGACGACGGTGACGCCGTCGCGGCGTACTTGCTCGACGAGACAGATGGCAACCCGCTGTTCGCGGTCGAGCTCGTGCGCCATCTCGTGGAGACGGGAGTGCTGGCGCCGGACGCTGAGGGTCATTGGAGGCCGCAAACCGACCTCGCGACCGTCGACGTGCCCCGGAGCGTGCGTGCGGTGCTCAGCACGAGGGTCGGGCGGCTCGGCGCCGACGCGCAACGCGTCCTCGCGGTCGCATCGGTCGCCGGACGCGAGTTCGACTCGTCGATCCTCGCGACGGTGCTCGAGCTCGACGAGCTCACGGTGCTCGACCACATCGAGGCCGCCGTGCGCGCGTCGCTCGTGCGCGAGCTCAGCGTCGGGCACTTCCAGTTCGCGCACGCGCTCGTGCAGCACGCGCTCTACGACGAGCTCAGCGCGACCCGACGGTCGCTGCACCACCGTCAGCTCGCGATCGCGCTCGAAGCGAACACGGCGCTGCACACGCCCGCCGCAGTGCTCGCCACCCACTGGGTCGAGGCAGGACGGGGAGATCGCGCGCGCGTGGCGGAATGGGCCCGACGCGCGGGTGACGACGCGACGACTGCCTTGTCCCCCGACGAGGCGATGCGTTGGTACAACACCGCGCTCGAGGCGCTCGACGCATCCGATCCGGCGCGTGTCGACGTCCTCATCGCGATCGGCACGGCCCACCGATGGAGCGACGCCGACGAGTTCAGGCGCACATTGCTCGACGCGGCGGCGCTCGCCGAGCGCCTCGGCGACGACGACGCGCTCGTGCGCGCCGCGATCGCGAACAACCGCGGGGGCGCAGGCCAGGCCGGCAGCGTCGACACCGAGCGGGTCGCAGTCCTCGAGCATGCGCTTGCGGTCGTCGGCCCCGGTGACAGCCCCGAGCGAGCTCGCCTTCTCGCGACGCTCGCCATCGAGCTGTCGCAAGGCGGCGAGTGGGAGCGCCGCCTCGCCCTCGCCGACGAGGCTGTGGCGTGCGCGCGGCGGCTCGGCGACGAGGTCACGTTGCTACGCGTCCTGTTGCACACCACCGAGGCGACGCGGCTCCCGCCGACGCTCGACCGGCGACTCGTCGACACCGACGAGATGCTCGATCTGGCGATGCGCCTCGGCGATCCGGTGCTGCTGGGCATCGCCGCGCTGCGCGACGTCCGGGTCAAGATCGAGGCCGCCGCGTTCGACGAGGTGGGCGAAGCGATGGCGGCCCTCGACGACGTGGCCCACCTCGACCAGTACCTCCGCCTCAGCCGGCCGAGCGCCCAAGCCGTGCTCGCGCACGTGCGCGGCGACTTCGCCCAGGCGCTCGCATTCGCCCAGGAGGCGCTCGTCGTCGGCGGCAGCGAGGCCGATGCGCGGGCCGTGTACGGCGCCACGACAGGCCAGGTGCTGTGGGACATGGGCTCGCTCGACTCGATGGTCCCGGCGCTCGAGCAGACCAGCGCTGCCCACCCGGGCGTCACCGGCTTTCGGGGCCTGCTCGGCTGTGGGTACATCGCCGCAGGACGGATCGACGAGGCACGGAAGATCTTGCGCCACGAGGTCGAGACCGACTTCGGCGAGCACCCTTTCAACCCGCTGTGGCTCATCACGATCTCGGAATTCGCCTCGATGTGCATCGCACTCGATGAGGTCGACGCCGCGCTCCCCTTGTACCGCATCCTCGAGCCGTGGCGCGGCCGCGCGGCGTCGAGCGTCGTGTCGATCAACGGACTCGTCACCGAGGCGCTCGCCGGCCTCGCGTTCGTCACTGGCGACCTCGATCGCGCCGAGCGCGACGCCGACGACGCGCTCGCGCAGGCGGTGCGTGTGGGCGCGCGGGTCTCGGCGACACGTACTCGCCTCTTGCTCGCGCGGCTGTTCGCGCGAAGAGGTGAACGCGAGAGCGCGCTCGCCGCTGCACAGGCGGTCGAAGCCGATGCCCGCGAGATGGGGATGGCCGCAGTCCAGGGGTCTGCGGCTGATCTCGTGTCGACGCTCGGGGCCGAACCCTCGCCGTCGCCGTGAGCGACCACGACGGGCAAGCGACTGCAGTCTCGATCATCGCCAGGCTGCGCAGCTGGGGCGCTCCGTGGTACACGGCGTTGTTCTTCGGTGCCCGGCACATCGCGCTGGTCACGGCACCCATGCGCAAGCATCAGTTCATCCACTTCTGCCACTGGATGGTGCTCACCGCTGTTCCGGGGCAGGACGACGTGCCGACTCGACTCCCGCGGCCCGTGCTCTGGTTCGAGAGCAACTACGACGGCGATGTCGTGCGGTACATGGACACGTTCGCGAGGGTCATCCCCTGGCGGATGAGGGCGGCGTGGACACCGACCGAAGGCTTCCCGGACATGTTCCCGTCCGGCCCGTTCCATCAGTGGACGACCGACAACGCGTACGAGACGACCCACTACTGGTCGGCATATCCCGAGGCGACCACCCGCGATGTCGGCCGTGCTCTACGCGTGCAGGGCGCGTTCGCCGATCTCCCGTCACCAGACGGCGAGGTGACCCCGGCCGAGTTCGCTCGCTCGTGGGAAGCCTTCCTCGCGCGAGTGCAGGCGGACATCTGATGATCACGCAGCTCAGCATCCTCACCGCGGTGCTCGACGGGCATGCCGACGAGCTGCGGTCGACCATCGAGGCCATCCCGCTACGCGACGCGAGCCCGTTCGCGTCGCTCTCGGGCACGCACAACGGGCGGTGGGTCGTCGTGCGCCCGCGTCCCCTCGAGCCGGACACCTATCTCATGTGCTCAGCGACGATCGACGCACCGGTCGACGTGTGGCTCGACGGCTTCCTCCGAGCGCTGGGACCGACCGCCGACGCCATCTGGTCGCATTGCGCCGGCTGGCCGGCGAGCGGCGACGCGAGCCGCAAGGCAGCGTGGCTGGCGAAGCACCGAGTGCACCCCGCCCTCTCCTTCGCGACATGGGACGTGCCCTCGACCACGATCGTCGAGGCCCTCTCGGCTCGCGACCGCGTCGCCCGCTTCGCATTGCGCGTGCAAGGCCTCGATGCGACGGCGCTGCTGGCGGCGTACCAGGAAGAGTTCTCCCGATGATCCGCGGCCTGCGGTGGCAGCGCAGCTCGGCACCCGACGGCGTCGTGCCCGGCCGCGTCCAGGGCAACATCCTGCGGCCCTACGGCTTCCCGCTCGCCACCCATGTGTTCGCAGGCG
This sequence comes from Acidimicrobiales bacterium, assembly GCA_035497855.1. Classification (GTDB taxonomy): domain Bacteria; phylum Actinomycetota; class Acidimicrobiia; order Acidimicrobiales; family DATKAS01; genus DATKAS01. The sequence goes on along the minus strand of DATKAS010000095.1, from coordinate 4,754 downwards.
TCAGCTCGGCGGACGGCGCCCGCGCGGCGTTGCGCGAGCTCGTGCCGAACGTGACGACGGGCGAGCCGTGGACCACGAAGCCATCGTCGGCGTTGAACATCGCGTTCACGTACGGGGGGCTCGTCGCGCTCGGCGTTCCCCGCATCGTCCTCGACTCGTTGCCCGCCGCCTTCGTACAAGGCATGGCCGCGCGTTCTGCCTCCCTCGGCGACACGGGTGCCTCGGACCCCACGACATGGGACGCCGGCCTCGGCACCGGCGCCGCGCACATCCTCTTCACGGTGCACGCGACAGGTCGCGCCCATCTCGCCAGTGCGCTCGAGCGAGTGCACGCGTGCCTCGCTGCCAACGGCCTGACGATCGTGAGCGAGCAGACCGCCGAGCAGCTGCCCGAGCGACATGAGCACTTCGGCTACGCGGACGGCGTCGGTCAACCCGCTGTCGCCGGAGTCGGCGGACCGGCATTCGGTGAGGGCGACGTCGGCATGTTCGGGCAATGGCACGGGCTGCCGATCGGCGAGCTCTTCCACGGGCACATCGACGCGGACGGCTGCACCTCGCCGGGCCCGGCCGCGCCGTTCGACCGTGACGGCACGTTCCTCGTCTGGCGCAAGCTCTACGAGGACGTCGCGACCTTCCGCACCTGGGTCGCGGAGCAGGCGGCCCTCCTCGAGATGGACGAGCTTCTCCTCCGCGCCAAGCTCGTCGGACGCTGGCCCGACGCTTCCCCGCTCGCGCTGACACCCGATCGACCGGATCCGGCCATGGGCCTCGACCCCGAGCGCGTGAACGCGTTCGACTACAGCGACGACCCCGACGGGCTTCGCTGCCCGCTCGGCGCGCACATCCGCCGCACCAACCCCAGACGAGGGCTCGCGTCTGACGACTCATTGACCGCCCGCCAGAGGATCGTGCGTCGTGGCATGCCCTATGGCCCGCCGCTCCCAGACGGCGCGCCCGACGACCACGCCGATCGCGGGATCTTCTTCGTCGCGTACATGGCCGACATAGAGCGGCAGTTCGAGTTCATCCAGACCAACTGGTGCAACGACGGCGACGCTGTCCACGTCGGTCACGACCCCGACCCGTTCATCGGCCACCCGAACGGCGACCACAAGTTCACGATCCCGGGGGAAGTACCGAAGTTCGTCCATCCGCTCGTCGATCTCGTGACGACGCGCGGCGGTGAGTACTTGTGGGCTCCGTCGATGGACGGGTTGCGACGCCTCGCCACGGCGGACTGGGTCGCCGACTCGCCGAAGCCGCGCGAGACGAGCACCGCGGGGACGATCGTCGGCACCGCGCTCGCCCCTCTCGCGGCCACCATCGGGTTCGTACGGGGCAAGCGAGCAGTGCACATGAACGGTGCCGCGTTCGAAGCGACAGTGGTCGTGAGCGATGGCGCACCGCGGCTCCTCGACGGCACCGTGCTCGCGCGGGCGGGCACCTATCGGGCCGTCGCCCGGCTCTCGCGCGGCTTCGGTCTGCCCTTCCGGTACCCCGACGTGCACGGCATCGCCGTGCGGCTCTACGACGCCGGCGGCCCCGGCATCCCGCAAGACCTGCTCGTCGCGACCGCGCGTCGCAAGTCGTCGGGGCGTGACGCGACAGCGGTCACCCGTCGGTACGAGCAGGTGTTCTCCTCCATGCTGCGCCTGCGATCGCCGTCGGGCGAGCTCGTCGTCCGGGCGTGGCCCGTGCAGCCGATGCCCGACGATGCGACCGTGCACGCCTACGTGGCAGGAGGATGGGAGTTCGAGCTCGGCGCCGGCGCGCCTGGGAGCGAGGTGCTGCCCGTCGCCCGCCTGATCCTCGGGTCACCGTTGTCGAGGCGGGCCACCGAGGCCCTCGAGTTCAACCTGTCGAACGACGGCGGTGGGCTCGAGGCGATCGGTCTGCTGAACACCGCTCGCCCGATCGTCTACCGCGCGAGCCAGGCGGGACGGTCGGCTCGGCGCCGCCTCAGTCGAGGGTCCGCTTCTTGAACAGATGGCTCGCCAGAGGCACGCACACCGCGCAGATCACTGCGGTCCATGCGAGCGACATGAAGAGGGGATGTTGCGCCGGGAACGAATTCGACAGTGAAGCCGGGTTCGGGTTGCCGAACAGCTCACGACACGCAGCGGCAACCGAAGAGACCGGGTTCCACTCAGCGATCGGCTGCATCCATCCCGGCATCGTCTGCGACGGCACGAAGCACGTCGAGATGAACGCGAGCGGGAAGATCACGATGAAGCCGATGCCTTGCGCGGCTTCCGGGTCGTTCATGCCCAAGCCGACGCACGCGTTGGCCCAGCTCATCGCATAGGCGAACAGCACCGCGACCGCGAGGCCGGCGACGACGCCGGGAAGCCCGCTGCCTGGGCGCCAGCCGATCATCAACCCCGTGAGCACGACGATCGTGCCGCACAGGATGCTCGAGAGCATGTCCGAGAACGTGCGCCCGACCAAGATCGCGCTCCGGCTCATCGGCAACGTGCGGAAGCGGTTGATGACTCCCGTGTGAAGGTCAGTCGTGAGGCCAACCGCCGTACCGACCGACGAGGTGGTGAGGTTCATCACGACCAGCCCGCCGATCGCGAACGCCTTGTAGCTGCCGCCGCCGGGGAGCACCATCGCCCCGCCGAAGACGTAGACGAACAGCAGGGTGAACAGCACCGGCTGGATCGTCGCGTCGGAGAGCTGCATGGGCTCCCGGCGGACGTGCACCAAGTTGCGACGGGTGAGGACGGAGACGTCCTCGACCCATTCTGCGGTTGCACTCATCTCAGACCTCCACGAGCTCGGCGTCGGCATCGGTCACCGGCGCTTCTGCGCCGTGACCGGTCAAGGTGAAGAAGACGTCGTCGAGCGACGGGTGGTGGATCTGGAAGTCGTCGACTTCGACGCCGGCATCGTCGAGCGCGCGGATGAACGCCGTGGCGAGGCCGGGGCGGATCGTGACCGGAGCAGTCAGGCGCCGGCCGCCGTCGGCGACCTGCACGGGCCCGGACACGAGTGGCGCGAGGGCGTTCACGGCGTTGGAGTGCGGCTCGACGAGGCGCACTTCGAGCTGCTCGCCACCGACCTTCGCCTTCAGATCCTCAGAGGTCCCCTCCGCGATGACCATGCCGTGGTCGATGACGGAGATGCGATCGGCGAGCGCGTCGGCTTCGTCGAGGTACTGGGTGGTGAGCATGACCGTCGTGCCGTCACGCACCAACCGCCGGATCACGTCCCACACGCCCTGGCGGCTCGTGGGGTCGAGGCCGGTGGTCGGCTCGTCGAGGAAGAGCACCGGCGGGCGTGCGATGAGGCTCGCCGCGAGGTCGAGACGACGCCGCATGCCTCCCGAGTACGTCTTGACCATGCGCTCTGCGGCGAACGTGAGCTCGAACTGCTCGAGCAGCTCGACGGTGCGGGCCTGCGCGTCACGCTTCGTCATCCGCGAGAGCTGCCCGACCATCGTGAGGTTCTGGGTGCCGGTCAGCTGCTCGTCGAGGCTGGCGTCTTGGCCGGTGACGCCGATGATGCGGCGCACCTCGGCGGCCTGTGTCACGACATCGAATCCACCGACCGAGGCACGGCCTGCGTCGGGCAGCGTCATGGTCGTGAGGATCCGGACGGTCGTGGACTTCCCGGCGCCGTTCGGGCCGAGCACGCCGAGGACCGTGCCGGCGGGCACCTCGACGTCGACGGAGGCAACCGCCAGCTGGTCGCCGTACCGCTTCTGGAGGCCGGTGGCTTCGATCATGTGAGGGATCATCCTTTCGACGGCCGTCATATTGCGATATATCGAAATCTATCGCAACATGACGCATGCCACACACGCCCGACTTGCTTGCCGCACGGTAAGTGCTTACTTGCCGGCCGTCAAGTAGCATCCCGGTATGACACGCGACACACGTCAGCGCATCCTCGACGTGGCCTCCGAGCTCTTCGCCGACCAGGGCTTCGACGCGACGTCGCTGCGTGAGATCGCCGATCGGATGGGCTTCACGAAGGCCGCCCTCTACTACCACTTCCAGAGCAAAGACGAGATCCTCAAGGCGCTGATCGACCCGGCGTTCGAGATCATCGGCGAGCTGTTGGAGCGATTGGAACGCGCGACCGACGCGGAGTCGTGGGCCGAAGCACTGGCCTGGGTGCTCGATCAGTTCTACGACAACCTCGACTTCTTCCGGCTGCTCGAGCGCAACCGTCACTCGGTCGAGCTGCTGAGCCAGTCGTTCGTCGCGATGCACGAGCACTTGCGTCCGCACGAGCGGGTCGAACGCGCGGCGCATGCTGCGGCGTCGAGTCCGCAGGAGGAGATCCGCATGATCGCGGCACTCGGTGCGGTCACCGGTTTCGACGACTGGGCGCCCACACTGCTCGCGAACAGCCCGCACGAGGTCCTGCGCGCCGAGCTGACCTCGACCGTGCGCGACATCTTGCGCCTCCCAGTCCGCCGACGCACGAAGGCAGCCGCCACGGTCTCGTGATAGCACGTCACGATGCAGAGCATCCCTGAGAGCCATCGTGACCTTCTCGACGCGCAGGTCGCGACACTCGCGACAGTCGGCCCTGACGGTCGACCACAACAGAGCGAAGTGTGGTTCCTCGCCGACGACGGAACCGTCAAGATCTCGCTCTGCAGTGCTCGCCAGAAGACGAAGAACCTGCTCGCCAACCCTGCAATCGGCGTGGTGATCATCGACACGGCCGCGCCCCACCGCTACCTGGAGATCAGGGGCGACGCTGCGCTCGTCGCCGATCCCGACTACGTGTTCGCG
>DATKAS010000094.1:0-3676 GCA_035497855.1 Acidimicrobiales bacterium | reverse complement strand
ACATCCGACGGGGCGAGGAGGATGTGCCGCATCGCGGCGACCCCCGCGACGGCGAGGAAGTACTGGGCCGAGACGAGCTCGTCGCGCCGCACGATCATGCGGCCACCGTAGGACGCGCACTCTCCGTGAAGTGCTGGTTTCTGGACGGCAGCGGCCGATAAGACCCCGTGGACGACATCCGTCAGGTCGTCGAGGCACTCGAGCGATCGGCCGCGCTGCTTCCCGTCGGCGTGGTCGTCACCGATCCGAACGGCAGCTGCGTCTTCACCGGCGGGAGCTGGTCCCGGCTCTCCGGCATCACCGCCGAGGCGAATGCGGGCGACGGCTGGGCCGGCGCGAACGACATCTCGACCTGGCGGTCCCTCCCCGAGCCTCGTCCTGCGCTGTCGCTCGAGTACAAGTCCTCGTCCGAAGACGGGCTCGTGGGCTGGTCGCGTGGGTCGCTCGAGGCGGTCGTCGGAGAGGACGGCGCCGTCATCGCGTACGCCGGCTCCATCCACGACGTCACCGAGTGCGCGCGACGGGAGGCGAGGCTCCGTCAGCTCGCCGAAGATCCGAGCAACGCGATCGTCCGTCTCGACCGGACGGGGAAGATCACCTACGTCTCACCGATCTTCCGCATCCTCGGCGACCCGGGGCTCGATCCGACGGGCCTCCAGATGGCGTCGTACATCCATCCCGACGACCTCCATCAGTTCGCTGACCGCGACTCGCTGTTCGAGAACCCCGATGAGATCCGCCACCGTCGCTTCCGGATCCTCACCCGCGGCGGCGAAATCATGTGGTTCGACGCGCGCAGCCACGCGGTGGTCGACCCGATCACCGGCCAGGTGAACGAGATCCAGAGCTCACTGTCGGACGTGACCGCAGAGGTGGAAGCCGAGCAGGCGCTGCGCGAGAGCGAGGAGCGCTTCCGCGTCCTGGCCGACGCGGCAGCGGAGGGCGTGAGCATCAGCGAGGCCGGCGCGATCGTGAGCACGAACGCCGCGTTCGGGGAGCTCTATGGCTACTCGAGCGCCGAAGTCTCCGGCATGCCGATCTCGGCGTTCATGTCCGCCAAGCATCACGAGGCGGCGATGCACGCCCACTCGTACGAGGGAGCGGTCTCCGTCGAGTTCACCGCAGTGCGGAAAGACGGTTCGACGTTTCCCGCGTTCGCGAGCAGTCGCACTGCGACCTACCAGGGCCGATCCGTGCGAGTCACCGCCATCACCGACCTCACCGCACTCAAGCTCAGCCTCGCCCTCGAGGAGCGCCGCCGCATCGCCCGCGATCTGCACGACGGCCTCGCCCACGAGCTCGCCTTCATCGCAGGGAAGGCTCGGACGGCACGTCGGATCCCTCCCTCTCCGGACGTGCTCGCCGATGTCGCGAGCGCCGCGGACCGCGCGTTGTTCGAGGCCCGGCGTGCGATCTCGGTGCTCTCGTCCAGCGCGCCAGCGCCCCTTCCCGTGGCGATCGCCCAGACGGCCGAGGATCTCTGCAGCCGTGCTGACCTCGCGCTCGCCCTGCACGTCGACGAGTCGATCCGGGTCGATGTGGATGCGGAGGAGAACTTGCTGCGGATCCTGCGTGAAGCGGTCACGAACGCGGACCGGCACGGCCACGCGGAGAAGGTGAGCGTCCGGCTGTGGAGGGATGATCAGGTGCACCTCACGATCGATGACGACGGCGTCGGGTTCGACCAGTCCCTGCAGATGCGCGGGTTCGGCCTCGTCAGCATGAAGGAGCGGGCTGCTGCCATCGGCGCGACGCTCACGATCTTCTCCCGCGTCGGCGATGGCACTCGTGTCGAGGTGTCGGTCCCGTGCGCGTCCTGATCGCAGACGACCAAGCGCGCACGCGTGCGTCGGTTCGCGCTGCGCTCGAGGCCGACGGCGAATTCGTCGTCTGCGCCGAGGCTGCCGACGGACCTGCCGCGTTCGACCGCGCCATCGAGACGCGACCCGACGCGTGCTTGCTCGACATCAACATGCCCGGCAGCGGCATCGCCGCGACGGCGCGCATCTCCGCCGCGCTTCCCGACACGCCGATCGTCATCCTGACTGTCTCGCGTGACGACACGGACCTGTTCGACGCGCTTCGAGCGGGCGCGTCGGGCTACCTGCTGAAGGACTTGGGCGACGACCAGATCGCTCCGGCGCTGCGCAAGGTGCTCGCCGGTGAGGCAAGCCTCCCCGGCACGCTCGTCGCCCGCCTCGTCGAGGAGTTCCGCGATCGCGAGCACCGGCGCGTCGGCATCGCGCCCGAGCAGGCCGCCCGGCTCACTGGCCGTGAGTGGGACGTCCTCGAGCTGATGCGAGAAGGGTTGTCGACCAACGACATCGCGGCTCGGTTGTTCGTGTCGGCGACCACTGTCCGTAGCCACGTGTCAGCGGTGCTCCGCAAGCTGCAAGTCCCCGACCGCGAGGCTGCGGTCCGTCTGCTCGAGGGTGTCGAGGGATCTCAACGGCCCGACGTTTCGTGACGGATTGCCACCTGCCGACCGGTAGGTCATGCAGACCAAGACCCCCCGCCGGCTCGGCAGCAAGCTCGGCGTCACCGCCGCGGCACTGCTCCTCTTCGTCGGCGTGCTCAGCGCGACGGCGATGGGCTTGTTCACGGACAGCGACACCGTCCCTGCGAACGCCTTCTCGACCGCGACCGTGAGCCTCACGACCTCCCCCACGACCGGGCTCATCACGTTCAGCGGGATGGTGCCTGGTGACCAAGTCACCGCACCCCTGACCGTCACGAACAACGGCACCGCAGCGCTGCGCTACGCGGTGACGAGCACCACCACCGAGAACACGCTCGCGACACAGCTCTCGCTGACGGTCAAGACCGGCGTCACGACGTGCACGACCGCGGGCTTCGGGTCCTCGGGCACCGTCGTCTACGGCCCCGCGCCGCTGGGCAACACGGTGCCGCTCGCGATCATCGGCAACACCGCGCAGGGCGCCCAGGCTGGTGACCGCGCGCTCGCGGTCGGTGCGAACGAGTCGCTGTGCTTCAACGTCTCGCTGCCCATCGCGTCGAGCAACACGTTCCAGAACCTGTCCACGACAGCGACGTTCACCTTCGCCTCCGAGCAGACGGCCAACAACCCGTGATCGCCGTCGCAGACAGCGGTGCCGCAGGAGCCCCTGCACGGGCGTCGCTGACCGGACGACAGATCGCACGGGGTGCTCTCGTCGCGGTCCTCGCCATCATCATCGCTGGGCTTTCCTTCCTGATCTTCGCCCGTCCGTTCGGCGTCGGCACCGTGCTCACGCACGGGGTGAGCATGGGTGACACCGTGCCGAACGGCAGCTTGGCGATCACGAGGGAGACACCCGCAGCGTCGGTGCATCGCGGCGACATCATCGTCATCACCGCGAGCGCCGCAAAGGTCCACCGCGTCGTGGCGATCGAACAGCGCGATGGCCAGGTTGTGGTGCAGACGCGCGGCGACGCGAACGACGCCCCCGATCCCGACCCCTACGTCCTGCCTGAGCACACGGCCCGGGTGGTCACCGTCTTGCCCTACGCGGGCTACGTCGTCGCGTTCGCGATGTCACCGGTCGGCTGGCTGACGCTGATCGCCGCCCCCGCCGCGTGGCTGCTCTTCGCCTTCGTGAAGAGCGTGTGGACCTCGGAGGACGCCGAAACTCGATGAGCCGCTGGCTGCGCTCGGCCGCGCTCAGCGCCTTGCTCG
>DATKAS010000093.1:0-11510 GCA_035497855.1 Acidimicrobiales bacterium | reverse complement strand
GACGGCCAGGGTGTCGTCAGGCTCCGCGACCGCGATCTGGGACTCGGGCGGAAACACCAAGGGGCGTCACCAGCGCTCGTACACACGGGCGCGACTCGTCGCCACCCGGTACAGGTATCCGACGGGGTTGTCGAGGCCACGCACCCGTTCCCAGTGCTCCCATGCGGAGAGTCACTTCCCGACATTCGAAGTGCCGGACGAGATGGCACCGCGGATCAAAGCGTTCGTGTCTTCGCGTGAGCATCCCGCAGGTTCAGCTACTCGATCGGCGATCCGATGATGTACTGGAGCCGTGGACACCGCGGAGCTCGATTGGATCGCGTGGACCAACCCGATCACCACGGCGTTCGGCGCCGAGATCGCGGCCAAGGACCTCGCGGGGCGCATCGTTTCGTGTCATCAGCACATCACCCCGAACAACATCTGCATCCTCGGCCCGCTGCTCGAGGCCGGCGCCCGAATCCGAGTGGCACCATGCAACCCCGACAGCACCGACGACCGCACCGCGAGTCACCTCGCCTCGCTGGGTGTCGAGATCCGTGGCCGCGCCGGCATGTCTGCGGCAGAGAGCGCCGAGGCCCTCGCCTGGCTCGCGAGCGAACCAGCCGACGCGCTGTGCGACATGGGCGGTGAGCTGATCGTCGCGATGGCGGCGGCGGGTTACCTCCCCACCGGAGCGCTCGAGGCGACCACGACCGGATTGCACCGTTTGGCGGGCGTCGACATCCCGTTTCCGGTCCTCGATTGGAACGGCATCGCGCTCAAGGACCTCATCCACAACCGTCATCACGTCGGCGCCGAGACCTGGCCGGCCTTCTCTGCGATCACGGGCCTGTCGCTATACGGCCGCGAGGTCGTCGTCGTCGGGTTCGGTCCTGTCGGTCAGGGCGTTGCGGTGCGCGGCCGTGACCTCGGCGCCAACGTCACCGTGGTCGACCGCGATCCAGTTCGGTTGGTCCTCGCGCAGCACCACGGGTGTCGGGTCGCTGACTTCGACGAGGCCGTTCGCAGAGCCAGCGTGATAGTGACCGCGACTGGTTTCGACGGCGTAGTCGGAGCGGCACAGATCGAGCGCCTCGCCGACGGCGCGATCCTCATGAACGTCGGCCACAGCCCGCGTGAGATCGACGTCGACTGGCTCGATCAGCATCCCCACGTAGAACTGCGTCGACATCTCGAACGGTTTGACGTGAACGGCCGACGGCTGCACCTGCTCAACCGAGGCAGCCTCGTGAACCTGGCGACGGGCCTGGGCACTGGAGCTGCGCAGCTCTTCGATCCGTTCGCGGCGATCATGTTGCTCGGTCTCGATGCGATCCTCGATGGGAGCGTCGGGGACCTGAGCACCGGCGTGCAGCGGTACCCCGCCGAGCTGGAGCGCAGAGTCGCTCGAGCCCTCGTCGAGAGTGTCACAACTTCCGCGGCGGTCTCTGCATCACGCCCCCGGCCGGATGCGAACGTGCGGCCCGACTAGAAGGCGCTGACCTTGGCGGAGCGTGCTCTACTTCCGTGATGCGACGCTCCACGGATCGTGCGTAGGTTTGGCTTCTCGACGTGCTGCGCCAGTAGCGATCACGACGCAGCGTCGAGGAGGAGGAGGCCATAGACGCGATGAACCGGCGTCTGCTCGGAGCGATGAACGCGCATGACCTCGACGCGTTCGTTGCCTGTTTCGCATCCGACTACCGCAGCGAGCAGCCGGTGCATCCGAGCCGAGCGTTCGACGGCAGCGACAAGGTGCGGGAGAACTGGACGAACGTCTTCGCTGGAGTGCCGGACTTCAACGCGGAGCTCCTGTCGTACGCCACGACCGATGAGGGCGTCGAGATCGGGGAATGGCGCTGGCGGGGGACGCATACCGACGGGTCTCCCTTTGCCATGCGGGCCGTCACGGTGATGGGGATCAACGACGACCGGATCACCTGGGGACGCCTGTACATGGAGATCGTCGAACCGGATGGCGCTGACATCGAGGAGATGGTGCGCGAGACCTACCGTCCACCCCGCACCGACTGACGACGAGGGCATCGACGTCGACGAGTTGGAGGTTCTGTTCTCCTCACCGAGTTCGAAGGCGGACGTACGTTTCTGCCACTGTGCGGGAGGAGGAGCCCGGCGTTGAGCTACTTCCAAGCCATCGTGATCGGCGTGCTGCAGGGGGTCACCGAGCTGTTCCCGATTTCGAGCCTCGGGCACTCGGTCCTGATCCCCGCGTGGCTGGGCTGGGATCAGATCGTGAGCGCGCAATCGGCCGGTGAGTCGTTCTACCTCGCGTTCGTCGTCGCCCTGCATGTCGCGACCGCGCTCGCACTGCTCGTCTACTTCCGCGACGACTGGATCCGGATCATCGGAGGGTTCTTCCGGACGCTCCGCACCCGGCGGCTCGAGACCCCCGACGAACGTATGGCATGGCTGCTCATCGTCGCGACGATCCCCGCAGGACTCACTGGCCTCGCACTCGAGCACTCGCTCAGGACCCTGTTCGCGAAGCCTCTCTCCGCCGCGATCTTCCTCACGGTCAACGGTGTGATCCTTCTCGTCGGCGAGCGCGTGCGCCGTCGAACTCAGGTCCGCAAGCTCGTCGAAGAGCATCCGACCGCGCACAGTGCCACGGAGGAGGGACGCCGCCTCGACACGCTCGAGTTCAAGGAAGCCGGAGCCGTCGGCGTCGCTCAGGTCGGCGCGCTGTTCGCCGGAGTCAGCCGATCGGGCATCACGATGGTCGCTGGCCTGGTTCGCGGCCTCGACCACGAAGACGCGGCGCGCTTCTCGTTTCTCCTCGCGACCCCGATCATCCTCGCCGCCGGCGTGTACAAGATCCCCGACCTCGCCGGCCATCTCGGCGACGGCATCCGCGGCCAAGCGTTGGTCGGCAGCCTCTTCGCCGGTCTTTCCGCGTACGCGTCGGTGCGATTCCTGATGCGCTTCTTCGAGACCCGAAACCTCCTGCCCTTCGCGATCTACTGCATCGCGTTCGGAGCGATCTCCATCATCCATTTCGCCTGACGGTGGACCACGTGACGGTCAATGCGGCAAGAGTGCCCGGAGGCACCTACGGTGCGCCAGCGGCGGGATCTTGCCCACCGGCTTCGACAAGGACACTGAAGGACGCATTCATGGCAGTTGTCTCACTCAACGGATTCCGCACCGAACCGGGCAGGCTCGCCGATCACCTGTCGGCATCCGCCGAAGCGCTCGAGCATCTCCACCGGCTCGGCTTGCAAGCGATCAACCTCCAAGCGATCGCCGGCGGCGACGTGGGCACCATCACGACAGTCGTCAACTACGCGAACAACGCCGACTATGCCGCTGCGCTGCAGCGGATCCAGGGTGACGGGAAGTGGCAGGAGTTCTGGGCCCGCGCGGCAGCGGAGGCGTCGGCGGTGCAGGTCGAGAGCTCGTTGTTCAACGATGTCGACGCGAGCTTCCGACCCAACCCGGACCGGCCTCTCGGCGTCGTTCTGGCCACGCAGTGGCGGCCACTGCCGGGCCGCGGGATGGACTTCATGGGCAACGTGATGACGTCGTTCGGTCACATCGCCCGGCTCGGCGGCGCCGCTCGCGCGTTGCAGTCGCTGATCGGGGCGCATCCGATGACGGTGCTGGTGTCGGTTGGGTTTGCCGACCTGGACGCCTACGGCGCGTATGCCGACGCAACCGCCAGCGACGAGCAGTGGCTGGCCTTCTGGGCCGGCGTGCTCGCTGATCCGACCGCCGACCTCATCCGAAGCGGCCTGTTCGTGAACATCAGCGGCTGACCGCTCTCACATGAAAGGCCCCCGCCCTGCCCAGGGTGGGGGCCTTCACGCGGCGGTCTCGAGGTCGCTCCCGGCGCGGACGCGCCTGAGAGCTATCTCGACCGGCCTCCGATCCCCAGTGCTCTCGCGGCGTCGTTGGAAGCGGCGGTGCCGAGGGTCTGGCGAACGAGCAAGAGCCCATCGACCCGAGCGATCACTGCGAGCGCGTTGCGCCGGCGCGCGGCCGGAGTCGACCCACTCGACCTACCCGTGAGCCAATCCAACCAGGCCGCCATCATCGCCGGGACCAGCTGGTCGTATGGTTCGGTGCGCGCGGCGGCGAGCCCGATCGCTTCGAAGAAGATGGCGAAGATCCGCTCAGCCGTTGGTGTTGTGAGCACCGGCCACGCCTTCCGGACGAGCGAATCGGGATCGCGACGTTGGTCGCCAAACGCCTCGGCGAGCAGCTGCTGGAGCTCCACGCTCAGGGCGCTCACGGCAGCGGAGATGAGCTCCGCCTTCGTCGGAAGGTAGTAGACGACCATGCGATCGCTGATCTCGAGACGGTCGGCCACGCGCCGATAGGTCAGCCCACTCAACCCGAACTCGCGCGCCACGCCCGCAGCCGCATCGACGATCTCGTCCTCAGAGTGGCGGTAGCCCACCACTTGATTGTAGTTAGGACTACATCTATCGTTCGGTGTAGTCCGCACTACAAACATCCGGAGGACGAGATGAGTGACGACAAGGATCCCCGCCGCGTGGTCGAGCGCTTCATGGCCGCCATGGAGAAGCTCGACTATGACGCCGCGCTGACCCACGTCTCCGACGAGATCGTGTACACGAACATCCCGATGGGGCCCGTCGAAGGTCCCGCGGCGGTCCGCGGCTTGCTCGAGCCGTTCTTTGCGTCGACGTTGGAGAACAAGTGGGTGATCTCACATGTGGCCGTCAACGGACCGACGGTGTTCATCGAGCGTCTCGACCGTCATCACTATCCCGGAGGCTGGGCGGAGCTCCCCGTCGTCGGTGTGCTGGAGGTGCACGACGGGCTGATCACGGCATGGCGCGACTACTTCGATCTCGCCACCCTCCAGCGCAACCTCGCCCAGGTTGGCCAGTCGCTGGGCTAGACGATCGCCCGGACCGCCGCGCTCTCGATGCACCAGTCCCACAAGCGGCGCGGCTCACCGGGCGCTGAGCGCGTCCACGGCACGAGATGCTCGCGACGTGCGCGTCGGTCGAGCCAGAAGCAACCCCCGCTGAGGAGGGTGGGCGGTGCCGTCGCGAGCCACACGGCGGTGTCCGCTCCCTGTTCGGGCGTCCGCAGCACCGGCCTCACGAGCCGCGCGAAGCCGGGAAGTCCCGAGTCGAGGCCGGGGGTCGCCACCCAGCCGGGGTGCATGGCGACGAACAGCACACCTGCCCCCGCGTGGTGCTGGCCCCACAGGCGAGTCAGCTCGACCTGCGCGCGCTTGGCTCTCGCGTAGGCCTTGACCCCGTCGTAGTCAGCGGCGTGAGGTCGGAGGGCCGTGACGTCGAGACGCTGGGAGTACATCCCCCCCGACGACATCGTGATGACCCGGCCAGCGGGCGCCGCGCGGAGCTGGCCCATGAGGAGGTGCGTGAGCAGGAACGGAGCGACGACGTGGACGGCCACCGTCAGCTCGAGCCCGTCCTCCGTGAGGATGTACGTGCGGCTGAGGGTTCCGGCGTTGTGGACGAGGACATCAAGACGAGGGTGGCTGCGCGCGACGCGGTCGGCCAGGTCGCGGACGTCGGCGAGACGGGAGAGGTCAGCTCGCTCGAACGAGACCTCACTGTTGCCGGTCCGCTCGACGATCGCCTTCACGGTCGACTCGCCCCGCGACTCGTCCCGACCGACCACGATGACCACGGCGCCCAACCCCGCCAAGCCGTCGGCGATCGAACGGCCGATGCCCGATGTCGCGCCGGTCACGAGCACGACGCGACCCTCGACTCGATCGGGTGGCGCCCAATGCTCCAAGCGGCTCCGGGCCGAGTACCCGATCCGCGAATAGCTGCCGGCGATGGTGAGCTCCAACGCGCCGTCGACGAGTTGCGAGATCATGCGGCGGATGTGATCGCCGCTCGGAGACCGGCCGCCGCGGCGTCGCCGATTCGTCGCAACGACATTGCCAGCAGCGGGTTGGCGAGCCGTGCGACACCCTTGGCACTGAGGCAGGCGTCGTAGACCACCGTGCTCCCCTCTCCGTCGGGTTCGACAGTGATCGTGTCCTCGGAGCGCAGCCTGCCCGTGTCAGCCACCAGCTTGACGACTCGCGGTCGACCGAAGGTCGCGATGCGATACACGAAGGGCAGCTCGCGGCCGAACGAGCGGACGACGACCTTGAACTCGGAACCGGCCTCGACCGGTTCTGCGGTCAGCATCTCCGCGCAGACCACGCTCGGGTCCCACTCGGCGACGCTCGAGAACCGAGCGAGGTAGTCGAACACCTCCTCCGGCGGTCGCGTGGTGCGGATCTCGGCATGGTAGTTCGGCACACAAGCATTTTAGTGCTAAATACTGCTAGAGTCCACACCGATGCGAATTGCAATCATCGGAACCGGGATCTCAGGCCTCACCGCCGCGCGGGCCCTCGCCCAGGTGCACGACGTCACGGTCTTCGAGGCCGCCGATCGACCGGGCGGGCACACCAACACGGTGCGCGTCGATCTCGGTGACGAGACCCATGAGGTGGACACCGGCTTCATCGTCTTCAACGAGCCGAACTACCCGCGGTTCACACGACTGCTCGACGAGCTCCACATCGAGACCGCTGCGACAGAGATGAGCTTCTCGGTGACCGACGAGCGCAGTGGCGTCGTGTGGTCAGGAAAGTTCCCTGGCGGGGTGTTCGCGCAGCGCCGCAACGCGCTCAGGCCGGCGTTCTGGCGGATGCTCGTGGACGTCACACGCTTCAATCGACGAGCGCGCCAGATCCTCGAGTCGCGATCACATCCCGACGTCTCGCTCGAAGAGCTCCTGGCTGGTGGTCGATGGTCGTCCGAGTTCGTCAACTGGTACCTCGTCCCGCTGGGCGCGGCGATCTGGTCCGCCAATCCGGCGACGTTCACGCGCTACCCCGCTGACTCGTTCGCCCGCTTCTTCGACAACCACGGGCTCCTCCACCTGCGAGGCTCGCTGCAGTGGCGCACCATCCCCGGCGGTGCCCGACGGTACGTGGACGCGATCGTTCGGCCGCTGGGGACGCGGCTGCGCACCGCGACGCCGATCGAGAAGATCGTCCGCCGCCAAGACGAGGTCGAGCTCTACGTGTCCGGCATCGGGCCCGAGCGCTTCGACCACGTCGTCGTCGCGACCCACAGCGATCAGGCTCTTGGCCTCTTGAGTGATCCGTCTCCGTCGGAGCGCGCGATCCTCGGCGCCTTTCGGTACCAACCGAACACCGCAGTGCTGCACACCGACGAGCGCATGCTCCCGCCTGTCCAGCGCGCCTGGGCGAGCTGGAACTATCACCGTCCGACCGAGGACGTCGAAGTCGCCGCCGTGACCTACCACATGAATCGGCTTCAGAACATCCGCTCGCGCCACCAGATCTGCGTCACCCTCAATCGCGTGGACGAGATCGCACCAGACGCGGTCCTCGCAACGATCCCGTACTCGCACCCGGTCTTCGACCGCGCTGCCGTCGCGGCTCAGCAGCGGCACTCCGAGATCAGCGGCCAGGGCCGGACTTCGTACTGCGGGGCGTATTGGGGATACGGCTTTCACGAAGACGGAGTCGCGAGCGCGCAACGGGTCTGTGCCGATCTGGGAGTGCGCTGGTGAGAAGTGCGATCTTCGAAGGCACCGTCTTTCACCGGCGCGAGGTGCCTGTTCGCCACGAATTCACGCAGCGGGTCGCCCTCCCGCTGCTCGACCTCGACGAGGTCGACGAGGTCTGCTCGCACCATCCGTTGTGGTCGAGTCAGCGCGCGAACGCAGTCCAGTTCCGTCGCTCCGACTTCTACGGCCCCCCGCAGCAGCCGCTCGCAGAGGCGATCCGCGATCTGGTCGAGGAACGGACGGGGGCCCGGCCCGAGGGCTCGATCCGCATGCTGGCCCACCTCCGTACATGGGGATGGCTCTTCAACCCGATCGCCTGCTATTGGTGCTGGGATGCGGGAAACAGCGCTGTCCAAGCGTTCGTCGCCGACGTCACGAGCACGCCGTGGCACGGACGACACGCATACGTCCTCGAGGGTCCTGGCACGGAGCGATGTGTCGACAAGGAGCTCCACGTCTCGCCCTTCCTCTCGATGAACCAGCGCTACCGCATCACCGCATCGGTCCCCGAGGACACCGTCACGATTCGAGTCGAGAGCCACTCTGACGACGGCCTCGTCCTCGACGCCGGTCTCACCGGAACGACACAGCCCATCACGCGCCGTTCACTCGGCCGGCTGCTGTGGCGTCATCCGATGATGACCGCGCGCGTGTCGGCCCGCATCTACGCCGAGGCGGCCCGGCTCGCGCTCAAGGGAACGCCCGTGCACCGCCATCCGCGTCGCTGCACGGTTCCGGGCGCCTCGGGAGGCCGACGGTGAGATCTGCTCGCGGGGCCGCTCGGTCGACCGTGCTCGCGCTCGCGCGGCGCCTCGAGTACGGGACGCTGGTGATCGAAGAGGAGGGCGGCACACGGCACGTGTGCGGAGCCGGGGCACCGACGGTCGAAGTCCACGTGCACGACGACCGCGTCTGGTCGTCGGTGGCCCTCGGCGGGTCGACCGGACTCGGCGAGTCGTACGCCGAGGGCTGGTGGGACTGTGACGACCTCACGTCACTCCTACGCATGCTGCTCGCTGCCCTACGACCCGCGACGAAGGCGCTCGACCGCGTGGGAACGACGACTGCGCGCTTCGCGGATCCAGTGCGGCGGCTCAGAGCGACCCGAGGAGCGCGCGACCGAAGGAACATCCGAGCGCACTACGACATCTCCAACGACTTCTTTGCGCTGATGCTCGACCCGACCATGACCTACTCATGCGGGCTGTTCGAGCGACAACAGGACTCGCTGGCCGACGCGCAGCGCGCCAAGCTGGATCGGATCTGCCAGCTGCTCGAGCTCACGCCCGAGGACGATCTGCTCGAGATCGGCGGGGGCTGGGGAAGCTTCGCGATCCACGCCGCTTCCAGCTACGGCTGCCGTGTGACGACCACGACGATCTCTGATGCACAGCTCGAAGTCGCTCGCAAGCGAGTCGCCAGCGCAGGCCTCGCGCACCTCGTCACTGTTCGGCCAGATCACTACCGAGAGCTCACCGGGCGATACACCAAGCTCGCCTCGATCGAGATGTTCGAGGCGGTCGACTGGCGTGACCACGACGACTTCTTCGAGACCTGCTCGCGACTGCTGGACCCGAACGGGCTGATGGCGCTGCAGACGATCGTCATCGAAGAAGGCGCCTTCGATCGCACGAAGGTGCATCACGACTTCATCAAACGATTCATCTTCCCGGGGGGTTGCCTCCCCTCGGTCGCGTCGCTCGTGCGCTCCGCTGCGCGCCAGGAGCTGCAGCTCCTCGAGCTGCACGACATCGGCCGCCACTACCCCGAGACGCTCCGGCGCTGGCGGACCGCGCTCGCCGCGCAGACCGAGCGAGTGTCCGCGCTCGGGCTCGACGACCGCTTCCAACGGTTGTGGACGTTCTACCTGTGCTACTGCGAGGCGGGATTCGTCGAGGGTCGAGTGAGCGATGTGCAGGTCCTCCTCTCGAACCGACGATGAGAACACCGGATCGGGGCCAAGAACCGGTCGTGTTGTGGTTCCGGCGGGACCTGCGGCTCTCAGACCACCCGGCGCTCGCGCGGGCTGCACGCCAGGGGCCGATCACCGCCCTCTTCGTGTTGGACGATGTCCTCGTCCGCCCCGCGGGCCAGCCACGGCTCCGGTACTTCTTGCAGACACTCCGAGCGTTGGACGGCCAGCTGCGGGCTCTGGGGGGAGCCCTCACCGTCCGCGCTGGCCGCCCAGAGGACGTGGTTCCCACCGTTGCGAAGGAGGCAGACGCCAGAGCGGTGCACATCACGGCCGACTTCGCGCCGTACGGCAGTGCGCGCGACCGACGCGTCGCGCAGGCGCTCGGCGCGGTGCCACTGATGGCCACAGGATCGCCGTATGCCGCCGCTCCTGGCGAGATCGTGAAGCCAGATGGCCGCGCGTATGAGGTGTTCACCCCCTTCTACCGATCGTGGTTGGCCCATGAGCTCGAGCTGCCTGTGCCCTTGGATCTCGCGTCGATCACGTGGCGGCCGCTCGGCGGGCTGCCTCTCGCCGCCGACCCGAGAGCGGAAGCGACATTGCCGCAGGCGGGCGAGCCCGCGGCGCATCTTGCCTGGGAGCGCTTTCGCACGACCCGGCTCGCCACGTACGCGACCACTCGCGATCATCCTGCGCTCGACGCGACGTCGCGCCTCTCTCCATATCTCAAGGTCGGCGCGCTCCACCCTCGCACGCTGCTCGCCGATCTCGGGCCGGACGACGACGCCTTTTGTCGCGAGCTGGCGTGGCGTGAGTTCTACGCCGCGGTGCTCCACCAATGGCCTTCGACCGCCGGTTCGTGTTTCAAGCCACGCATGGAAGCGATGCGGTACGACGACGGCTCAGAGGCAGACCGTCGATTCGCAGCGTGGACGGCGGGTCGCACTGGCTTTCCCTTGGTCGACGCCGGCATGCGACAGCTGAACGTCGAGGGCTGGATGCCCAACCGGGTCAGGATGATCACCGCATCGTTCCTCGTGAAGGACCTCCACATCGATTGGACTCGCGGTGCGCGCCACTTCATGGTGAACCTGATCGACGGCGACCTGGCGAGCAACCAGCACAACTGGCAGTGGGTCGCCGGCACGGGCACCGATGCCGCGCCCTACTTCCGGATCTTCAACCCCGTGAGCCAGAGCCGGAAGTTCGATCCGAACGGCGACTACATCCGTCGATGGGTGCCCGAGCTCTCACACCTGCCGAGCGCTGAGATCCACGAGCCGTGGCGGCGTGCCGCGGGGTTGCCGCCCGCGTACCCCGAGCGAATCGTCGAGCACGGCGAGGAGCGGGCCGAATCGCTCGCTCGCTACGCCGCGCTCCGAACACATCGCGTCGCCGCCCGGCCCGTCGGAGCGAAAACGTGACGACTGCTCCCCCTGCAGCGCGGGTCCGCGAAGTGCTCGTGCTCGGTGCAACGGGATACGTCGGTGGTCGGCTCGTGTCCGAGCTGCTCGACGCGGGACACCGTGTGCGCGTGTTGAGCCGCTCCCCGGGCCGAGCCGAACGTTTCGAGTGGTCAGGCCGCGTCCGGCTGTTCACCGGCGACGTGCTCGACGCCGGCACCCTCGGCCGTGCCTTCGACGGATGCGACGCGGTCTACTACCTCGTCCACTCCATCGGCACCAGCGGTGACTTCGCGGCGACCGAGGCGATCGCCGCGCTGAATGTGCGCGACGCTGCCGACGCCGCCGGGTGCCGCCGCATCGTGTACCTCGGCGGCATGGGGCGCGGCGACGAACTATCCGCGCACTTGGCGAGCCGGCACCGGGTCGGCGCGATCCTCGCCTCGGGAAGCACGCCGACCACCGAGCTCCGAGCAGCAGTGATCATCGGGGCGGGGTCGATCTCGTTCGAGATGCTGCGCTATCTCACCGAGGTGCTTCCGGCGATGGTCACCCCCCGCTGGGTACGCACGAAGTGTCAGCCGATCGCGATTCGCGACGTCCTTCGCTATCTCGTTGCGGCGCTCGATGATCCCGAAACCGTC
>DATKAS010000092.1:0-14514 GCA_035497855.1 Acidimicrobiales bacterium | reverse complement strand
CTCGCGCTTGCGCAACGGCCGCTTGGTCGAGTCAGACTGGTCGAAGATCGGCCACGCGATCGGGCGGCTCGCCAACGCGCCGCTCTGGATCGACGAGAACCCGAGCGTCACTGTGATGGAGATCCGCGCGAAGGCTCGTCGCCTGAAGAGCCGCGTCGGCGACCTCGGCCTCGTCGTCGTCGACTACCTCCAGCTGATGAGCGGAAGGGGTTCGGCGGAGAACCGTCAGGTCGAGGTGTCGGAGATCAGCCGTGGGCTGAAGGTCCTCGCCCGCGAGCTCGAGACTCCGGTCGTCGCGCTGTCACAGCTCTCGCGCTCGCTCGAGCTCCGTGCGGAGAAGCGCCCGATGCTCGCCGACCTTCGCGAAAGCGGTTGCCTGACTGCGGACACGCTGATCAGCCGTGCCGACACGGGAGAGCGAGTCCCGATCGGCGAGCTCGCTGCATCGGGTGAGCGAGACATCCTCGTCTGGACGCTTGACGCGTCCTCGAAGTTTGTGCCCGGCGTGATGAGCCACGCATTCTCGAGCGGAGTGAAGCCGGTCTACGCCGTGCGGCTGGCCTCGGGTCGCGTTGTCCGAGCATCGGCAAACCACCCATTTCGGCGGTTCGATGGATGGACCCGTGTCGACGAGCTTCGCCCCGGAGACCGAGTCGCCGTCTCGCGAAACGTCCCGGGCTCCACGGCCCGTCTCGCAGGGGTTGCGGCGGCGCTCGAATCGTCGGATCTTCGTGCACTCGCGACATCGGATGTGTTGTGGGACACAGTGCAGGAGGTCGTGCTGGATGGTCCCGAGGAGGTGTTCGATGCGACCGTGCCAGCGACGCACAATTTCCTTGCGAACGACGTCGTCGTTCACAACTCGATCGAACAGGATGCGGACGTCGTGATGTTCTTGTACCGCGACGAGATGCACAACCCCGACTCGCCCGACATCGGCACCGCGGAGGTCATCGTTGCGAAGCACCGCAGCGGGCCGACGGGCAAGGTGAAGCTCGCGTTCCTGAGCCAGTACACGCGGTTCGCCAACATGGCCAAGGGCGTCTGAACGACTCAGCTGTCGAGCTGCGCGACCAGCGCTGGGAGCTCCCAGAGCGAGCTGATCGTCGAGAACTCGTACTGCGCTGCCTCCTCGGGCTCGACATGCTCGACGATCCACGTCGTGTGGAACGGCACATGCACCGCGTGCGCGCCGAGCGCGGCGACCGGCAGCACGTCGGACCGCAGCGAGTTCCCCGCCATGAGGAAGCGCTCAGGCGGGACTCCTTCGCCATCGATGATCCGCCGGTAGGTCGCCTCGTCCTTCTCGGACACGATGTGCACGCGACGAAAGCGCTCGGCAAGGCCCGATCGCGCGAGCTTGCTCTCCTGGTGGAAGAGGTCGCCCTTCGTGATGACCATGAGCGTGTAGCGATCGCTGAGGACGTCGACCGCCTCCACGACGCCGTCGAGCAGCTCGACGGGGTGCGAGAGCATCGCCTTCCCCGCGCCGAGGATCTGCTCGATGACCGACGCCGGCACGCGTCCGCGTGACACGTCGATCGCCGTTTCGACCATCGACAGGGTGAACGACTTCACGCCGTACCCGTACGTGGAGAGGTTCACTCTCTCGGTCACGAGCAGCTTCTCGTCGAGGTCCGCGTCTGGCGCGTAGGGAGCGACGAGCTCACAGAACCGTGCCTGGGTCATCGAGAACTGGAGCTCGTTGTGCCAGAGCGTGTCGTCCCCGTCGAGCGCGACGACTTCGATCACGCCTCAGTCTCGCGCGCGCCGAATCCGCATCCCGTCCGCGGTACCGTCGAAGCCCGTGTCCAGATCGCCGGCGCTGCCTGCTCGGCTGATCGCGTGGGCGGCGCTCGGTGTGATCGTGCTGGCCGCCATCCCCCTCATCCTCCGTGACACCACTCCAGCGCCGAATTCGGGGACGCGGCGCGCCGCTGCCGATGCGTTCCTCGCCGCGTGGGCCGCGAGTCGGGCGGGCACGTGGAAGGTCGACTCGACGTTCGAGCGCACGCCGGCCAACGGCAAGGGGAAGCTCTCGAGCCCGCTCGAGTCGGTGCAACGTCCGCCCGACCGGCTGATCAAGCAGTTCGGCTCCGTCACCGGTGTCATCGACGGGAAGGAGGTCGGCTGCGCGCCCGCGCCCGACGGCACGGTGAAGTGCCGGGCCGGCGCTGCCGTCGACTACGACAAAGAGGTCGCGACCGAGATGCAACGGCTGCAGACCTACGTCGCCGGGCCGGTGCCGATCTACGCGGTGTCGCGTGAGGGAGCGACCTGCTTCCGGCTCGACCGTCAGATCCAGTACCTGGCGCCCCCGTACGGTGATCATGCGCGCTTCTGCTTCGACCCGAAGACGGGCGCGATCGTGAAGACAGAGGTGGTGCGACCCGAGGCCACCGACGTGACGACGGCCGTCATCGTCACCGGCGACGTGGCTGACGCGGACCTGGCACTTCCGGCCGCGATCTCGAGCTAGCGGGGGCTGGGCGGGGGATCCGAGGGGGCGGACGAAGGCCACGAGGCGCCAGTGCCGTTGAGCACTGGTGGCGATGCGTTTGGAGGGAGTGTGACCCCCGCCCGGACCCCGGATGGCCGACGGGGGCGATTCCGCCGGCTCATCCCTTATCGGACGCGACCCCCCCGATCTTGAGCCCTTTCGGACATTCCAAGTCGTTTTGGTGAATCCCACTCCTCGACGAGGCCCCGTAGCCTGCCGACTCGCATGTTCCTCGGCGACCAGCTCCTCGCCTACCTGGTGCTCGCGTTGGGTGGGGCGCTCCTCGTGGGGAACCTCCTCGCCCTCATCAAGCCGCCTCCCCAGGCGAAGGAAGGCGAGCTGGAGCGAGCTCCGGTCGCACGCAGCCTCGTGATGGCGATCATCGGGCTGATCGCGGCCGTGTGGGCCATCGCCAGCCTCGTGTCGGGCTGACCGTCAGAAGATCCCGCGGATGATCGCGGCGATGCCGCCGCCGGCCGCGAACAGCAGCACGAGGCGACGCACAACCGAAGCAGAGAGTCGCTTCGCGAGGAGATGTCCGACCCCGAAGCCGACGGCGATCGCCAGAGCGAGCACGAAGGCGCGACCGAACCCGATGCGAAGTGGTCCGAGCGCGATCACTGCGACTGTGTTGAGTGCGAGGAAGTAGAGCTGGAACGTGCCGCGCATGCGGTCGGGCTCCCAATCTGCGTTCACGCCGTACATCGCGACTGCCGGCCCGGACAAGCCACCGATCACGTTCATCGTCGCGGAGACGCACCCGGCGACGACCGCGCCGCCGCGGCCGCGGAGCCGACGCACGCGGAGTCCCGAGGCGAGGGCAGCGACGCTCAGCAGCGTGACGGAACCGGCAGCGATGGACAGCGCGCTCGTGTTCGACCGATGCACCACGCTCACCACCAAAGGTGTGATCAGGATCGCCGGGATCAGCAGTCCGAGCGCAGCGCGGACGTCCACATGTGCTCGATGGGTGACGAGGCCGACGCTGCTCACCGCGACCGAGCACATGTTGACGAGGCGGACGCCGATGGTCGGCCCGAGCACGAGCACCATCACTGGCGCGCACACCAGAGAGAAGCCGAGTCCGGCGACCGCCTGCGCGAAGGCACCCGCGGCGACCGCAAGCGTGGCGACGACGAGCGCGTCGGCGGCGAGGTCGATGCTCACGCGCGAGTCGAGCGTGGGAGAGCGCTCAGTGGGACAGGAACCAGCGGAACCAGTCGATCGTGCGGGTGAGCCCCTCGCGCACGTCGACCTTCGGCTCCCAGCCCAAGACGCGGCGGGCGAGCGAGATGTCGGGCTTCCGTTGGGTGGGGTCGTCCTGGGGAAGAGGACGAACCTCGATTGGCGACGTCGAGCCCGTGAGCTCGAGCACGAGCTCTGCGAATTCTCTGACCGTGAGCTCGTCCGGGTTCCCGATGTTCATCGGGCCGACGTAGCTCGAATCGAACAAGGCGAGCTGACCATCGATCTGATCGTCGACGTAGCAGAAGCTGCGCGTCTGTGACCCGTCGCCGTACAGCGTGATTGGCTCGCGCCGCAGTGCCTGCACCACGAAGTTCGTGACGACGCGTCCATCGTCGGGGCGCATGCGCGGACCGTACGTGTTGAACGTGCGCACGATGCGCACGTCGAGGCCATGGGTCCGGTGGTACGCCATCGTCATCGCTTCGGCAAACCGCTTGGCTTCGTCGTACACGCCGCGCGGGCCGATCGGGTTCACGTTGCCCCAGTAGTCCTCGGGCTGCGGGTGCACGAGCGGGTCGCCGTACACCTCGCTGGTCGAGTTCAGCTGGTACTTCGCGCCCTTCGCGCGGGCGAGACCGAGCGTGTTGTGGGTGCCGAGGCTCCCCACCTTGAGGATCTGAATCGGGATCTTCGAGAAGTCGGCGGGCGAGGCCGGGCTCGCGAGGTGCAGCACTGCGTCGACGGGACCGGGGACCCAGATGTAGGTGGACACGTCATGGTGCACGTAGGTGAACCCGGCGCGCCCGAACAGGTGCTCGACGTTCGAGATCGCCCCCGACACGAGGTTGTCGACGGCGATCACGCTGTCACCGCGCTCGAGCAGCCTCTCGCAGAGGTGCGACCCGAGGAAGCCGGCGCCACCGGTGACGACGATGCGCCGTCCCTCCGCGGCCATCAGCGCCCGATGCCCTGGTACGTGAACCCGCGCCTCGCCACTCCGGCACGGTCGAGGACGTTGCGGGAGTCGACGATCGCGAGGTTGCTCATCGACGCGGCGACCTTGTCGAGGTCGAGCCAGCGGAACTCGTCCCACTCGGTGAGCACGACGAGGACCTCCGCGTCGTCGCAGGCGGCGTACGGGTCGGAGCAGACCTCGATCCCGTCGATCGCCTTGTCCACGGCGGGGTCGTAGGCGCGCACGATCGCGCCGCGCGCGGTCAGGCGCCGGATCACGTCGAGCGCGGGTGAATCTCGGAGGTCGTCGGTTCGTGCCTTGAACGCGAGGCCCCACGCCGCGATCCGCTTGCCCTCGACCGAGCCACCGACCGCCTCGGCCACTTTCGTCACCACGCGCTCGAGCTGCTGCTCGTTCACGGTGATGACGCCCTTCAGCAGGTCGAAGTCGTAGCCACTGTCTTCGGCGATGCGCACGAGCGCCCTCGTGTCCTTCGGAAGGCAGGACCCGCCCCATCCGGGTCCCGGGCGCAGGAACTGGTGACCGATGCGAGGGTCGTAGCCCATCCCGAGCACGACATCGTTCACATCCGCGCCGACTGCTTCGCACACAGCTGCGATCGCGTTGACGAACGAGACCTTCGTGGCGAGGAAGGCGTTGCTCGCGTACTTGATCGTCTCCGCCGAAGCCGGGTCGGTGACGATCGGCGGCGATGCGATGCCGAGGTAGAGCGACGCGACGCGGATCGCGGCCGACTGGTCGTCGCTGCCGATCACGATGCGATCGGGATGGAGGAAGTCGTGGACGGCGGAACCTTCCCGGAGGAACTCAGGGTTCGACACGACGAAGACGTCGCTGCGGCTGAGGACGCGCTCGACGACTCGCGTCGATCCGACCGGGACGGTCGACTTGTTGACCACGATCGACTCAGGTGGGAGCACTGGCCCGATGACGCGGGCGACGTCCTCGATGTGGGACAGGTCCGCGCTGCCATCGGGACCTTGCGGCGTCGGCACGCACAGGTAGGCGAACTCGCACGCCGCCGCAGCGCCCGCACGATCTGTGGTGAAGCGGAGGTTCCCGCTCGCGAGGCCCTCCTTGACGAGCTCCTCGAGACCGTCTTCGACGATCGGGATCACGCCGCTGCGGAGCTGCTCGATCCGCTGCTCGTCGATGTCCGCGCCCGTCACGCGGTGGCCGAGATGGGCCAGGCATGCGGCCGTGGTGATGCCCACGTACCCGGTGCCGATGACGGCGATGTCCGCGCTCATGTCCCCACCAATCGGTTCCGCCTCACGGTCTGACAGCCTAAGGGCCGCGAATGGGCGTGAAAGGCTCTCGTCCATGAGCACCGACGACGTGGGCCGCCAGGCCCATCGAGCGTTCGCCAAGGACTGCAACAACGGCGCCTACGACCTCCTCGCGAGGCCTGATCGCACCGATGCCGAGACCGAGGCGATGGTGGACATGGCCCACGCCGCGAAGCACCACTGGCACGAGGGCGGTGGCACGCCGGTGAATGAAGTCCGCGCGGAGTACCTGCTCGGTCGGGTGTACGCGTTCGCCGGCCGCGCCGAACCGGCCCTGCACCACGCGCGTCGAGCCCTGGCGCGTGCCGAGGGCTTGGGCCTCGGTGACTTCGACCTCGCGTTCGCACACGAAGGGCTGGCGCGTGCGCTCGCGTGTGGAGGTGACATGGATGGCGCCCGCGCCGAGCTCTCCGTGGCACGAGCGGTGCCGATCGCCGACGCCGAGGACAAGGAGATCTTCGACGCCGATGCGGCGGCAGGACCCTGGTTCGGGCTCTGACGGTCAGAGCAAGCGTTCGGTCGCGATGTCGGCTCCCTCGCGGAGCGAGCGGAGCTTCTCCCAGACGACAGAGGGCGCGACGTCGCCGATGCCGGCTGACGTGTCGAACCCGCAATCGGTGGCTGCGATGACCCGGCGAGGGTCGCCGATCGCGTTCGCAGCCCGTTCGATGCGATCGGCCACCACTCTGGGGTGCTCGACGTAATTCGTCGTGGTGTCGATCACGCCGACGACCAGCGCCATGTCGTCTGGCAGCGGGTCAGTCGTGAAGCACTCGGCCTCGTGGGCATGACGGGCGTTCGCCATCGAGAGCACGAGCGCGCCGACCCGGGCCTCGTAGAGCAGCGGGAGAATCGCGGTGAGGGCGACGTCGTGTGTGTGCGGGCCCTGGTAGTTGCCCCAGCAGACGTGCAACCGCACGCGTGCCGGGTCGACACCCTCGAGCGCGTCGTTGATCGACGCCACGACCAGCTGGACCCACTGCAGGAACACAGACAAGGGCTCGTCTGCGAAGAGCGTGTGGCGTTCCATCGCGAGGTCGGGCGCGTCGATCTGCAGCAACAGCCCGCGATCTGCGATGAACCGGTACTCGTGGGCGAGCGCCGCGGCAACCGCGTGCACGTACTCCGCACGAGACGGGTAGAACCGGTTCTCCATTGCGGAGACGACGATGCCGGGTGACGCCGAGGTCATGAACGTCTCTGCGAACCCGGCGTCGCGCACGAGGTCGCACTCCGCCTCGACCTCGGCCGTCGAGCGGTATGCGACGGGCCCGATCGCGGCGGGCGCGGCCATCAGGTTGACCTTCATGCGCGCGTAGCGCGCCGCGGCGAGCTCGAGGAAGTCGGGGTGCTCGGCGAGATCGCGCATCAGGGCGCGGTTGCTGCTGTCGCCGAAGCCCGTCATGCGATGCTGCACGTACGTGACGAAGCTCTCCCGTGCCTGCTCGCCGTCGTTGCCGACGTCGATGCCGACCTCGCGCTGCGCCTCGATGCACTCGGCCGTCGCGACGGCGATCGTGTCCGCGAGCTCAGCGTCGTCGACGTGCTCCCCGCGGCTGCGTCGGCCGTGGAGCTCGGCGAGGGCCTTGGGCCGGGGAAGGCTGCCCGCGTGCGTGGTCAAGATGCGGCGCTCGCTCGTGAGCATGCGGCAGTATCCCGCGATTGACAAATATCACGAGATCGTTAATCATCAATGAGGTTGTGACAGATCTTGCGGCGGTGCGAGTGACGGTGAGGGTGGCCGTCGACCCGGCGACCGCGTTCGACGTGTTCACGACCGAGATCGACGAGTGGTACCGGAAGGGAGCGGCCGTGCTCACGCAGGCGCGCCGGGGAACGACGTTGCGGTTCGAGCCAGGCGTCGGAGGTCGGCTGCTCGAAGTGCGCGACGACGGCGCGCCGCCGGTCACTCGAGGGCGCATCCTGGCGTGGGAGCCGGGTGCCCGCTTGCTGTTCGTCGACCGGCGTGACGCCGAGGTCGAGATCTGGTTCCACCCGTTCGACGAAGGCACGCGCGTGGTGCTCGAGCACCGCGGCCTCGACAAGCTGCCCCCCGACGCCGCGATCCGAGCGTCGAAGTACAGCTGGCGCAAGCTCGTCGACTTCTTCGCCCAGCACATGGAGGGATCCCGATGACGAAGTTCCAAGGGATGGTGCCGTACCTCTACTACGAGGACGCCGGCGCGATGTTGGACTGGCTGTCGCGCGTGTTCGGGTTCGAGGAGCGCGCTCGCTATGTCGACAAAGACGGCATCGTGCGCCAGGCCGAGATGTTCGTCGGCGACACCGAGCTGTGGTTCTCCGGTCACGGCGAGGGCTACTGGGAGCAGCAGGGCGGCCGTCCCGACGTGTGGCTCGGCGTCTGGGTCGATGACGTCGACGCGATCTACGAGCGCATCCTTGCGGCGGGCGTCGAATGCGATCCCCCGAAGGACCAGGACTACGACGTCCGGAACTTCAGCGTGAAGGATCCGGAAGGCATCAGCTGGGGCTTCATGAAGCGGCTCGGCACGGGCTATGTCCAGAAGAAGTCGCTCGACGAAGGCGGGCTGGAGGAGGTGCTTCCCGAGTCCGGCTAGACGACCTGCCACGAGCAGTACACGAGCTTGATCATCGGACTCCTCTCAAGGCCGCACCAGCAGCAGCAGGTCGTACGCGAGCTCGCTCACGCGCCGGCCGCTCCCGGCCATCACGATGCTGCGGAACCGGCCGTCGAGGTGCTGGGCCGCCTGCCCGGCGAGGCCGAGCCCCCATCGCAACGTGCCGAGCGCCCGCCACCAACGGAAGCGGTCCTCGTCCCACACGCCGCCCCCCGCCTCGTATCCCTCGCGGAGCACGGGCACGCGTGCCATTCCGGCCACAGTGAGATGGTCCTCGCCGAACCGCCACATGCGGGTGCACGGCCACGCGACGTCGTCGAAGGGGTCGCCGATGTGCGCGCCCTCCCAGTCGAGGATTCCGACCAGGCCTTGCTCGCTGACGATGAGGTTCCCGTTGCGTGCGTCGCCATGGACGATCGCGCAGCGTTCGGGCTTCGCCGGAGCGTTGTCCTCGAGCCACCGCAGGCCATAGACGAACGCCGGCTCGGCCTGGAGCTGCTCGGCCATGAGCTCGCGCATCCGCAGCAGCATCGGACCGATCGGGTCGTCGTCCGGTGGCCGGATCAGCTTGGCGGGCGCCTTCGCCGCGTCGACGCTGTGGAGACGCGCGAGCGCGGTGCCGAGCTGACGCACCACGATCTCGCCGTTGCCTTCGCGCTCCACGAGCCGCAGCACGCGCCGAGGGATGGTCTCGCCGTCGAGTCGCTCGCTCAAGAAGAAGGGCCCACCGAGGTACGTGGCGTCGGCACACACCCCGCGGATGCGCGGTGTCGCAACGCCGGCGTCGGCTGCGAGCTCACGCACTGCTGCCTCCGTGCCGACGTCGGACAGCTCGATCTCCGCCGTGGGCATCACGGTTGCGACCAACCGTTCGACGGTTCCGTCACCGACCGCGTCGAACAGCAAGTTGCGGCGGCGCGCCCCTGCCGAGCTCTGGTACACGTTCTCGATCGAGACCGTCTCACCTCGTTCGTCGGCGAACCAGGCGGCGAGGCCCTCTGTCACGCCTGGGACGCTCATGTCTCCTCCTGCGTCCAGTCCGCATACCCGGGCTTCGAGATCGCGAGGTCGGCCCGCACGGTGTCGAGGAGCGCGTCGTAGGTGGCGACCGACTCGGCGGGATCGAGTGGTGTCGGGTCGTTGAGGCGCGTCAGGAGCTGTTCGCGCAACGTCGCGAGATCGGTGGTCGCGGGCTGCTCGAGCAGCGCGGCGAGCCGTGTGCGCTCGGCCTCGTCGTTCGTGGGCCCGAGCGTGACCTCCCGCTCGACGATGTTCGCGAGGTTCGCAGCGACGCGAACCTGGTGCTTCTGCCACTCGGGCACCTGGTCGATGACCTGGCCGAGGAGCGCGGAGATGTCGGCGAGCAGCTCTGCTGCAGTGGGGCGCTGTTGCATCGCTACGAGATGATGCCAGCCGCCGCGCGTGCTCGTTCCTTGGCGGGCGCCATGTCGAACGAGTCGAGCGTCGCCATCTGCTGGAAGTGCATCCCGCCTCCCACCACCTGGTTCGTGACCTTGTCCCACCCGCCGTAGGTGTCGGCGGTCAGGTCGCGGATGATGTGGAAGATCCTCATGCGGTCCTCGCCGCTCACGCCCTCCATCGTGCGCAAGTACTTCCGCAGGTAGTCGCCCGTCGCCGGGTTGTCGAGGTCGGCGATCGTCGGGCAGGTGATGACGAGCCCGCCGGCGACGTCGTGCAAGCGGTGGGTCATCTCGCTGTAGAGCTGCCCGCCGTAGGACTTCGTCGCATAGAGATAGGAGTCGTCCGGGGCGACCATGCCGCCGCTGGTGACCTTCGCGTTCGCGAGCGCGGCCTCCCAGCCGGCACGGCACATCTTCGCCCAGACCGCGATCGCGGCGAGCTTGTCGCGCACGTGGGTGACGTCGAGGATGCCGTTCATCTCCGAGATCGTCTGGGCGAGGCCCATCACGAGCTCGGCCCGGTCGGCCTGATCCGCGACCGCGCGGGCTCGCTCCCAGACGTTCAACGTGTCGGCGAGCGTTCCGGCTTGCTCGCGCTCACCGGCGAGGAAGACACGGTCCGTGGGCACGAAGACATGGTCGAACACGACGATCGCTTCGGAGATGCTGTGGCCGCGGCTGATGGGGTGGTGGCGGTCGTCCTCGGCACGGGGAGCGGTCGTCGACGCGATCAGCCGCACGCCTGGGCTGTCGACGGGCACTGCGCACGCGACCGCGGCATCGTCGTCGGCGCTCCGTCCCGACGGCACGACGAGAATCTCGTGCACGACAGGCGCGCCCACGACGTGCTGCTTGCCGCCCGCGATGACGATGCCGTCTGCCCGACGGTCCACGATCCGGACGGGCTTCGCCGTGTCGTCGATCGCGGCTGCGACGCGAAGGTCGCGATTGCGGCACTCCGCAGCGAACCGTTCGAGGCGTGCGCCGTACGCGGCGTTCGCAGCAGCGAGCTGGTCGGCAGCAGTGGCGAGCGCCATGCATCCCGCCGTGGTCGCCGCGGTGCGGTCGCTCGAGAGCAGGACGTGCATCTGCTCGCGGAGCTCGTCTTGCGATCGCGGGACGCGGTACATCGGGTGCTCGCTACCGACGTGGTCGTCGTAGCTGCTCGCGATCCAGTCGACGGACTTGCGAAGCAAAGGGTGCGTCGTGACGTCGTCGACGCGCTCGCCATCGAGCCACACGGCTCGGCCGTCGCGCAATGAGGTGCGGTACTCGTCGCCCGAGATCATCGGTCCCCCTCAGACCACGACGCCGGCGGCTTGGGGAGCTTCCGCGAGCTCGCCGCCGATGCCCACCGCTCGCTTCGCCAGTCGTTTCGCCTCGTTGAGGTCGTAGTGCCGAAGCGTCACCAGCCTCTGCGCGTACTGCCCTCCGCCCGCGAGCGACTCCGTGACTGCAATCCACCCGCCGTAGGTGTCGGCGGTGAGGTCGCGCACGTAGTGGAGCAGCTTCAAGCGCTCCTCGGCCGAGTAGCCACCCTGGCCGCCGAGCTGCTCCCGGATGTCTGCCCCGATCTCCTCGTTCTCCCAGTCCGCGACCGTCGGGGCCGTCACGAGGAGCGCACCTGCGATGTCGTGGAGGATGTCGATCATCTTTCCGTGCAGCTCGGCGTTGTAGTACTTCGAGGCGCTGATGTAGATCGACGCGGGCGACAGCGTGCCGTCCTCGTTCACGGTCGCGTTCTTCATCGCCGCTTCCCATCCTGCGCGGCACATCGTCGCGAAGATCGCCATCTCGGAGAGCAGGTCGCGGATGTCCGCGCGGTCACTCGCGCCGCTCATCTCGGCGAGGAGCGCCGCGAGACCGACCAAGCGGTCCGCGCTGCTCCCGCTGTACGCGACAGCGTTGGTGCGCTCCCACAGCCCGAGGGCATGAGCGAGCGACGCGGCGTGCGATGTCTCGCCGTCGAGGAACACCCGCTCGTTCGGGACGAAGACGTTGTCGAAGATGAGGAGACCCTCGGGCATGTTCGTGCGATGGCTGATCGGAAAGTGGCGCGTGTCATCGCCGCGTGGTGCGTTCGTCGTGTTGACGATCGTGAGCCCTTCAGCATTGGTCGGCACCGAGCACGCGACCGCGTAGTCCTCCTCGCCCGGCTTCATGCTCTTCGTCGGCAGCACCACCTGCTCGTGGACGAGCGGCGCGCCCGTGATGTGCATCTTCGAGCCGGAGATGACGATGCCGTCGCGCTGGCGATCGACGACGCGCACGTAGAAGTCGGGGTCGTCTTGCTGTGACGGTCGGCGGCGGCGGTGGCCCTTCGCGTCGGTGATCGCTTCGGAGCACCGCAGGTCCGCTGCCTTGCACGCTTCGACGAACTCGTAGATGCGGTCGCGGTACTCGGGGCGCAGCTTGCCGAGCGCGGGCGCGACCTCGACGAGGGCCATGCACGCTGCGGTGGTGCCGGCGGTGATGTCGCTGTGGCCCATCGCTTCCACGCGGCGCTGCATGTCCTCACTCGACCGCGGCACGAGGTACATCGGGTGGAACGCCTGCGGGTCCGGGTCGTAGAAGCGGTCGTAGGTCGCGGCGACGGACGTGACGGCGCTCGCCAGCAGCGGGTGGCTCGCCGGATCATCGATCTGCTCGCCGTCGATGTAGCAACGCCGTCCGTCGACGAGCGACGCGCGGTACTGGTCCCCGGTCATCATGGGCATCGCGGCGTCCCCCAAGATCTCCGCATGGTTGGTCACTACAAGTATTGCGCGTAGATTGCCGAGCGCAGCGAGCCGGAGCTCCCGAAAGCGGCGACGGGGAGAAGAAGACGTCGCGATGTCGACCACATCCCCTGTCCCCCTGCCCGAGAACCCGAACCTCGATCAGCTGCGCAAGCAGGCGCGTGACCTCCAGCGGGAACGCCAGCAGCAGGGCGAGCAGATGACCCTGAGCGCGTCGCAGCGGGACATCGCGCGCCGGCACGGGTTCGCGAGCTGGCGTCGGCTCGTCCGTCATCTCGAGGTCGTCGCGCGGTACACGTGGACGCCCGACGCTGAGAGCGAAGGCGAGCGCTCAGCCGACGCGTTCCTTCGACTCGCGTGCCTGACCTACATGAGCGAGGACAGCCCGGATCGCCGGCGCCGCGCCCGAGAGATGCTGCGCGCCGACCCAGCACTCGCGGATGCAGACGTGCACGTCGCCGCGGCCTGCGCCGACGTCGCGGCGCTGCGCACGATGCTTGCCACGGATGCGTCCCTCGCGCGCCGCGCCGGCGGACCGTACGGATGGGAACCGCTGATGTACCTCGCGTACGCCCGCCACGACCCACACGTGAGCGAGGCCGCCGTCGTGGAGTCGACGCGTGCCCTTCTCGAGCACGGGGGCGACCCGAATGCCGGTGCCTTGTGGCACGGTCTCCCGACTCCGTTCACCGCGCTCACGGGCAGCTTCGGCGAGGGTGAGCTCGGTCCGGTGCGCCAGCCGCGTCACGCGCGGTCGCGTGCCCTCGCCCGCGTGCTGCTCGAGGCCGGCGCTGACGCGAATGACGGCCAGGCGCTGTACAACCGGATGTTCGAAGACGACGACGACCATCTCGTGCTGCTCTTCGAGTTCGGCCTGGGCACGGGTGACGGGGGACCGTGGCGCGAGCGCCTCGGTGCGACCATCGATCCGCCGGGCGAGATGGTGAGAGGACAGCTCCGCTGGGCGGCACAGCACAACCAGACCGCTCGGGTTCGACTCCTTCTCGACCACGAGGTGGACGCCGTGACGCCCTATGACGACGGGCGCTCTGCGATCGAGATCGCGGCGATGGCTGGGAACGTCGACGTGGTCGCCGTGCTCGAGCAGAGCGGCCTCGCGATCCCGACGCTCGAGCCCGACGATGCGTTCGTCGTCGCAGTGCTCGCGGGTGATCGTGAGGCAGCTCGTCGTGCCGACAGCGCGGTGATCGACCGCGTCCGTGCAGCTCGGCCCGGGTTGCTCGTGTGGGCAGCGGCGCGCGGGAAACGAGATGCCGTCACTCAGCTCATCGAGATGGGATTCGATGTCGACGCGCTGGGTCGCTCCGATGTGCCACGCGAGCAACCATGGGAGACCGCGCTGCACTCGGCGGTGGCAAACGGCGACCGCGCGCTCGTCGAGCTCTTGCTCCGCGCCGGTGCGGATCCGACGGTCCGAGACGCGCGGTTCGACTCGCGGCCCCTCGACTGGGCCCGCCACTTCGGGCACGACGACCTCGTCGCGCTGCTCACCGCGATCACCCCCGAGACGGAGTAGGTGAGTTCACCGCCCATTCACTCTCCGTTCGCCCGTCGGTCAGAGCGTGCCTACGGGATCGCCACCTGCCCTCCCTAGGGTCGAAGCGACCCGACCAAGGAGAAGGATCGTGCACAAGAGAGCTCGACGTTGGGGTGTGCTGACGGTTGCAGTCGCTGTCGCACTTTTCGCGGCGGCATGTGGCGACGACAGCGGGAGCAGCAGCAGCAGCTCGCCCACCACGGCAGCAGGAGGCGCAAGCGCGTCCACGACGGCAGCGAGTGGC
>DATKAS010000091.1:0-3768 GCA_035497855.1 Acidimicrobiales bacterium | reverse complement strand
CCGGTGTTCGCCTTCAGGTTGGCGCCGCCCCCACCCGTGCCACTGCTGCTGCTCCCACTGTCATCTCCACACGCTGCGGCGACGAGCGTGACCGCCACCAGCAGCGCAACTGTTCTCCCCCACTTCATCAATGGCCTCCCTTAGATGTATGTGTGTGTCAGCTGGTCGTGCCGTAGATCGCAGAGCTGTCTTCAAGGTCGAAGAAGTGCAGCCGGTGTGTGTCGACGACCAGCTGGATGGGCTCGCCTTTCCGAGCCCGGGTGCGCGGGTTCAATCGAGCCACGACATTGGTGTGACTTCCCGCGGTGTCGCCGTCGATCGGTACACCGATGTCGATGGCGAGCTCTTTGACATCTTCAGTGAGCGCGGCGGCGGCTTGGATCGAGAAGTGCACGACCACGTCGGAGCCGAGTGCCTCGACGAGCTCGACGAGCACTGAGAGACGTCGATCGGCGGGCGCTTCCGACACGAGCGACGCGTCTTCCATGTCTTCAGGGCGGATGCCGATGGCGATCTTGCGATCCGCGTAGGCCCGTAGGGCTGGCCGGGCGTCGAGAATCTCCGGAGGCAGCGCGAGGCGCACCCCGCCGAATTCGACCGCAGCCGTGCCGTCGCTGACGCGCAGCGTCGCCTCGAACAAGTTCATCGCGGGCGAGCCGATGAAGCCGGCGACGAACAAGTTCTTCGGATGCTCGTAGAGCACTTGCGGCTCGTCGACCTGCTGCAGCTGGCCCTTGCGGATCACCGCGACGCGGTCTCCCATCGTCATCGCTTCGGTCTGGTCGTGCGTGACGTAGATCGTCGTGACGCCGAGGTCGTTCTGGATGCGCGCGATCTCGGATCGCATCTGCACGCGGAGCTTCGCGTCGAGGTTCGAGAGCGGTTCGTCCATGAGGAACGCCTGCGGGTGCCGAACGATCGCCCGCCCCATCGCGACGCGTTGGCGCTGACCGCCTGACAGCGCTGCGGGCTTGCGGTTGAGCAGTTCGTCGAGACCGAGGATGCGCGCGGCCTCGTGCACTCGGCTCGCGATCTCGTGCTTCGGCATCTTCTGCAACTTGAGGCCGAACGCCATGTTGTCGAACACCGACATGTGCGGGTACAGCGCGTAGTTCTGGAACACCATCGCGATGTCGCGCTCTTTCGGCGGGACATCGTTGACGACACGGTCACCGATGCGCACCTCGCCGCGCGTGACGGACTCGAGCCCGGCGATCATCCGCAGCGCAGTTGTCTTGCCGCAGCCCGACGGGCCGACGAGGACGACGAACTCCTTGTCGTCGATGTCGATGTCCAGCGACTGCACGGCGACGGTGTCGTCTGGATAGATCTTCCAGACATCGTCGAGCACGATCTCTGCCACGCGTCCCCCGTTTGCGACGGGTGAGGCCCCACGGCTACCCGACGGCTGTGGGCAGGCTACTGCGCCGGTGCCCCCTCGGCGTCCGCTTCGGGTTCCGGTTCCGTTGCGGGTTCGCGAAGGGACGGGTCGTGACGGTTCATGACGACCAGGATCGTGACCGCCCCGAGGAAGACGACCGCGCTCACCCACTCATTGATACGCAGCCCGAACAGGCGCGACGCGAAGTCGATGCGGATCCGCTCGATGAAGAAGCGCACAAACGTGTAGCCGGCGACGTAGAGCCAGAAGAGGCTGCCGGGCTGCAGCTTGTCACCCCATCGCTTCCCGATCGCAATGAGAGCGACACACAGCACGAGACACCAGAGCGCCTCGTAGAGGAACGTCGGGTGGAACGTGGCGTACTGCTCGTATCCCGGGGGCCGGTGCGCGAGGTCGATCCGCAACCCCCACGGAAGGGTCGTCGGCTTCCCGAACAGCTCCTGGTTGAAGTAGTTCCCCAGTCGACCGAACGCCTGGGCCAGCGGCAGCGCGGGCGCGATCGCGTCCGCGAGCGGGCCGATGGGGATGTTTCGACGACGAGCCACCCAGATCGCACCGAGCGCGCCCGCAGCGATCGCACCCCAGATGCCGAGGCCCCCCTGCCAGATCGCGAAGGCCTTCAGCGGATCGTGCGTGAAGCGACGCCAGTCGGTCATCACGTGGTACAGCCGGGCGCCGACCACGCCGCACGGCACCGCCACGATCGCGATCTTCGACATGTCGTCGGGATCGCCGCCGGCGGCGATCCAGCGCTTGTTCGCGAGCCAGACCGCCGCGACGACGCCGATCGCGATCATCAGCCCGTAGGCACGCAGCTGGAGCGGCCCGAAGTGGATCGCGTTCGAGCTCGGGCTCGGGATGGAGGCGAGCACCGACAGCACCGGGACGAAACGCTAGAGCCCCGGACGGGCTCTGCCCACGCGGGTACGGTCCCCCTCCCATGGGACAAGCCATCGGCCAGATGCTGCCCTTCGCGGTCGGCATCGCGATCAGCCCGATCCCCATCGTCGCGATCGTGCTGATGCTCGGCACGGCCAATGCGAAGTCCGACAGCCTTTCGTTCCTGGTGGGCTGGATCGGCGCGATGGCGGTCGCCGGAGCCATCCTGCTCGCGGTGGCGGGCGGCGCCGATCCGACCGACAGCAACGGCGCGCCCGCAGACTGGTCGAGCACCCTGAAGCTCGTCCTCGGCATCCTGCTGCTCGGCCTCGCGGTAAGGCAGTGGAGAGGTCGCCCGAAAGGTGATGAAGAGCCGACGATGCCGAAGTGGATGGACTCCATCGAGGGGTTCACGCCGGTGAAGTCCGCAGGCCTGGGTGTGGTGGTCAGCGTCGTGAACCCGAAGAACCTGATCCTGATCGTCGGCGGCGCCACGGCGATCGCGCAGACCGACGCGTCGGGCACCGATCAGGCGATCGCATGGGTGATCTTCACCGTGATCGCGACCATCGGTGTCGCGGCCCCGATCGTCATCTACTTCGCGATGGGCGAGAAGGCCGAGCACATCCTCGCCGACCTGAAGACGTGGATGGCGCGGAACAACGCCGCGATCATGGCCGTCATCCTCGTGGTCATCGGGGCGAAGCTGATCGGCGACGCGATCAGCGGGTTCTCGACTTAGGTCGTCACCCTCTTGCCGAACTCGACCGCCGTCTGCTGGATGAGCTCGGCGTCGAAGTCGACCGTCGCGACGTGGTACGAACGGCCGAGCGTCACCCGCTCGACCGGGCCCTTCACCTTCGCCGCGAGCAGGTCGGACGCAGCGGGATCGACGACGTGGTCCTGCGGGCTCGTCATGATGAGCACCGGGCACGCGATGTCACCGAGGCGCTCGCCGATGTCCTCCACCGCGCCGATGAGCGACAGCAGGGGCTCGAGCGGCGTGTCGGCGTAGGCCGACTCGACGACGCCCGGCTTCGCGATGTCGGAGCCGATCCCGGGCATCACCTTGGTGCCTTCCCCCACCATCCCCTTCACCATCTCGACGACCTCGGGCTGCTGCGGCGCGACAGCGGCGTTGATGGCGACGATGCCAGCGATCTCCGGATGGTTCTCCGCGAGCCACACCGTGAGGGTGCCTCCCATCGAGAGCCCTGCGACCACGACCTTGCTCGCTCGCGCCGCGACGCGCTGGTACGCGGCCTCCGCCTCGGCGGACCAATCCTCCCAGCCGGTCGTCAACATCTCGTCGACGGTCGTGCCGTGCCCGGGCAGGCGCGGCAGCTCGACCGCGAAGCCCGCGGCGGCGAACGCCTCGGCGACCGGGCGCATCGACGTCGGGTTGCCGGTGAAGCCGTGGATGCAGAGCGCGCCCGGCGCGCCGGGCCCGGCTCCGTCAGTCGACCACGCCTCCGCGCCAGGCAAGA